>NZ_LBMJ01000001.1:600000-900000 GCF_001413925.1 Nonlabens sp. YIK11 | reverse complement strand
GTGTCATAAATTACTTGACGTACGTTAGGATAAGCCGCTTTAAAATCTTCAATCAGTCTAGCTGTTGATGGGCTAGCGAATGTCTGTGTCAAGAAAACAATTTGTTTCCCAGCATTGGCATTCAATTGCTGACGCACTTCCTTGTCAAGCTCTGACCAAGTCGCTTCTTTACCTTTAACTAAAGGAGTCTTTAATCTATTGTTGTCATACAATCCCAAAACAGAAGCATGAACTCTTGCGTTTGCGTTACCACGCGCAGCAATATCACGATTCCCTTCAACCTTGATAGGTCGACCTTCACGTGTCTTGATAACAACACTAGCAAAATCATAACCATCTGCTATAGTAGTGGCATAATAGTTTGCCATACCAGGAATGATACGATCTGGTTGGTTCACATAAGGAACCGAATGGATCACAGGACCTTCACAGGCAGCAAGTGATGCCGCTGCAGTGCTAAACCCAACATATTTCAAGAAGTCACGACGCGTAGTGCTGGATGCTTCCAACACTTCATCATTTCCTAAAAATTCTTCAGTAGGAATAGCTGTAGCGAACTCATTTTGCTCGAGATTTTTCACCATCTCATTGCTCTCATCGAGTTGTGCTGTGCTCTTCCAGTATTTTTTAGTAGTAGCCATAAATTTCTTAAGCTATAATATTAATAGTGGCACTTACCACATTCAAGTCCTCCTAAGTCTGCGATAGTCAATTGGCGACCGCCACGCTTTTCAGATAACTCCTTATGAATCTCTTCGTAATACCCGTTTCCTTGTAAGTCAACATTAGTCTCACGGTGACAATTGATACACCAGCCCATGGTTAATGGTGAGTATTGGTACATGATTTCCATTTCCTGTACTTCACCGTGACACGTTTGACATGCTATGTTACCCGCTTGTACGTGCTGTGCGTGATTAAAGTAGGCAAGATCTGGTAAGTTGTGAATACGCACCCATCGTACAGGCTCCTCTTCACCTACAAATGCCTGCTCTGCATCAGACCAACCCGTGGCTTTGTAAAGCTTTTGGATCTCTTTGTTATAGTCGATACCGTATTCTTCCATTCCTTCTGCATAGGTAGATTCAGCAACCTCAGCGATGGACTTGTGACAGTTCATACAAACTTTAAGCGATGGAATACCTGCATGCTTAGATTCTCTTACACTGGAGTGACAATATTTACACTCTATCTGGCTCACACCCGCGTGAATCCTGTGTGAATAGTGAATAGGCTGCACTGGAGCATAACCTTGATCCACACCTACACTCATCAAGCCACCATATACAAAGTAAGCACTTGCAAGCAATAGAAACACTGCAGACACTAACACTAGGAATTGATTTTGTATAAATGATTGCCAGATAGGCGTACGAGCAGGCTTCTCTTCTTCAAACTCTGTCTGTATACCGTTAGCTGCAGCAAATCTTTTTAAAGTTGTATTAACTGCAAAAAGGACTACGATCAACACGACAAGCACTAGAGCAAGCGCACCTAAAACAATGTTGTTCGTCATTGAATTGTCAACAGGAACTACTTCAGTCGTTGTTCCGCCACCACCAGAAGGCACCGGCTTCGGCGTGTCCGTGTAGGCAAGAATATCGTCAATGTCGCTGTTGCTCAATTGCGGGAAGGCATTCATGTTGGACTGTCCCCATTCATTGTAAAGAGCTACAGCTTCTGCATCACCACTTGCGATAAGTGCAGATGAATTCTTAATCCATTTGTACAACCACTCGCGATCGTGTCGTTGTGTCACATTAAATAACGCAGGACCTACCGCATCCTTATACAACCTGTGGCAGGATGCACAATTAGCTTTAAACAGCGCTTCTCCTTGAGTCGCGTTTCCTCCAGCGCCAGAATCTGCAGGAGCATCAGTGGCTTCTACAGGAGCTGAAGATTCACCATCAGAGGTTGTTGCATCCTCTTGTGCGGCCACTCCAGAAAAGGAGAAAACCACAAAAAGGGAAGCGATAATAAACTGATATAGTGAAATATGTAATTTCTTTTTTGTCATCTCGTTCTATAATTATTACGATAACTTTGGCACAATATTTACAGTAGTCAACTGTTTCCTTAATGCCTTGCAAAAATAGGTCATAAATGGTTTAATTTTGAGAGGAGATAATGAAGAAATTAATTTATAAAGGTTCTAAATAGATGTTCGCTTTCGCGAAAGCGAACTCATCAAACATACTGCTATGATTAGAAAAAACATCAAAAACACATTATGCGCTGGCGCTCTGATTTTTACACTTCAGATGACCACGGCACAGACAACCGACAAGGTGAGCGAGAGCACTCTTGAGCGCCTAATTACCACCAAAATTTCCATGGATAAGGAAGGTGCGTTCAACGATCGCTATACCATACACATCTTCCAGGGAGAAAATCAGCCGGCCAATGCCGTAAAGTCTAGATATGATGCGTTGGGCCTGGCTTGGAAATCTGAATTAAGGTATGAGTCACCCAACCATAAGGTTTGGGTAGGAAAATACAGTAACCGATTGGAAGCTGACCGTGCATTGCTGGAGATCAAGAAGACCTTTCCAAACGCTAAGGTTTTAAAGCCTTAAGAAACTGATCATTTTAAAAATGACCTAGTGGCAGTGATCTGACATAATTTGATAACCAAGCCACCTCAATCATTTCAAAGCATAAAAAAAGCCGTTTCAAATACTTGAAACGGCTTTCTTTTTATAATGACCTCAAGGTTTTACTTGAGTTTCTTTCTTACCTCTACTTCACGGAAACTTTCTATAACATCACCTTCCTGTAGGTCGTTGTAGTTCTTGATCTGTATACCACACTCGTAGCCTTTGGCCACTTCCTTGACATCGTCCTTAAATCTCTTCAAGGTAGCGAGCTCACCTGTGTACACCACTACTCCATCGCGTATCAATCTCACGCCACTGTTGCGGTAGATTTTCCCGTCTTGAACCATACAACCTGCAATGGTTCCCACTTTGGAAATCTTGAAGGTCGCACGAACCTCTGCAGATCCAGTAATCTCTTCCTTAAGCTCTGGAGAAAGCATTCCTTCCATCGCATCTTTAAGATCATTGATCGCGTCATAGATGATGGAGTACATTCTGATATCCACTTCTTCCTGATCTGCCACTGATCTAGCATTCCCTTGCGGACGAACGTTAAATCCAATGATGATCGCGTCTGAAGCACTTGCAAGAAGTACATCACTTTCAGTTATCGCACCTACAGCCTTGTGAATAATATTCACCTGAATCTCTTCGGTAGATAATTTCTGGAACGAGTCCGTCAATGCCTCTACAGAACCATCCACGTCACCTTTAAGGATCAAGTTCAATTCTTTAAAGTCACCTAGTGCAATACGTCTACCTATCTCGTCAAGAGACAATGTTTTCTGCGTTCTAACCGATTGCTCACGTTGTAATTGAGTTCTACGGGAAGCAATAGATTTAGCCTCTCTTTCATCTTCAAATACATGGAACTTGTCACCTGCTTGTGGTGCACCGTCCAGACCTAGTATTGAGACTGGAGTCGAAGGACCTGCTTTTGCCACATCATGACCACGCTCATCCTGCATCGCTTTTACTTTACCATGCGTACGTCCTGCGAGAACATAATCTCCAACTTTAAGCGTTCCTGCTTGAACTAGAATGGTAGATACATATCCACGACCTTTGTCAAGGAATGCTTCTACAACCGTACCTGTAGCTTGCTTATTAGGATTAGCTTTAAGATCCAATAATTCTGCCTCCAACAACACTTTCTCTAGAAGTTCTTCAACTCCTAAACCAGTTTTTGCTGAAATATCCTGAGACTGGATCTTTCCACCCCAATCTTCTACCAACAAATTCATGTTAGCTAAGGATTCTTTAATTTTTTCTGGGTTTGCCGCATCACGGTCCACCTTATTGATCGCAAAAATGATCGGTACATTAGCCGCTTGAGCGTGACTTATCGCCTCTTTAGTTTGAGGCATCACATCATCATCTGCAGCAATTACGATAATAGCAAGGTCGGTTACTTGAGCACCACGTGCACGCATTGCGGTAAACGCCTCGTGACCTGGTGTATCAAGGAATGCAATTTTTTGACCGCCTTTCAGTTCCACACCATAAGCACCAATGTGCTGTGTGATACCACCACTTTCACCTGCTATTACATTCTCTTCACGGATGTAATCCAGTAAGGATGTTTTACCGTGGTCAACGTGACCCATTACGGTAACGATAGGAGCACGAGAAACCAAGTCCTCTTCAGAATCTTCTACCTCTGCAATACTCTCTTCAATGTCTGCATTAACGAAGTCCATTTCAAAACCAAACTCCTCTGCAACGATGGACATCGTTTCTGCATCCAGACGTTGGTTCATGGTAACCATCATACCTAATGACATACAGGCACCAATTACTTGGTTCACTGGCACATCCATCATGGTAGATAAATCACTTACGGTTACGAACTCTGTAACTTGTATTTTTTTGTCTTCTGCTTGCTCTTGTTCTTGAGCCTCCACTTTTTCACGGTGAGTATCACGTTTATCACGACGATATCTTGCAGCTTTAGACTTTGAAGATTTCCCTTGAAGCTTTTCAAGAGTTTCTCTTACCTGCTTTTGGATTTCTTCTTCAGTAGGCTCTGCCTTGACAATATTTTTGCGACCACCACTTGGTGCTCCACGTCGATTACCCTTAGCGCCACCACCAGTGGCAGCTCCAGGTTTTGTAATACGTTTGCGCTTGCGTTTGTCGTCCTTCTTCTTAGGTTTGGCAAATTTGGAAAGGTCGATTTTTTGACCTGTCACTTTTAAGCCTCCTAATTTTTTGTATTCTGTTTTGATGACCTCAGACTCTCCTGATTCTGCGTCAGCAGTTGCAGCAGGCTCTTCTTTCACTGGAGTCTCAGCAGCTTTTGCCTTAGGCTCATCAGTGGTAATTTTTTCAGCTGGCTTAGAAGTCTCTTTAGATTCAGGTGCTTTTGCAGTTTCTGCTTTTGCTTCTGGAGCTGGCTTATCTGCTGCTTTCTTAGGCTTGTCCTTATCTAAATCAATTTTACCCTTGATGGTAGTTCCACCTGCCTTAGGCCTATTGGATACCACTTCTGGCTCTTGAACAGCTTCCTTGACGGCCTCCGCCATCTTTTCTTCAGGCTGCTTGTTGACCTCTACGTTATCCGTCGCCTTTTCAGGAGCCGTCTTTTTAGAGGCATCAAGATCGATACTTCCAACCGTTTTAGGGCCAGTAACCTCAGCCTTGGCCTTGATGACCTGTTGCTGCTTGCGCTGTCTCTCTTCTTGTTCCTGCTCACGTTGGATGCGCAATTCTTCCTGCTCTTTCCTGCGTTCAGCACCAACTTCTTTGGAGGCTACTTTTTTGCTTTTGTCTGTTTGAAACTCATCAGCAAGTGCTTGATAGACCGTCGCATCTATTTTTGTGGTAGGACGAGCCTCGATCTCAATACCTTGGGCATTGAGATGTTCCACTGCGCGATCTAAGGAAATATTGAATTCCCTAAGAACTTTATTGAGTCTCATGTTTTTTACTTCGGCCATAAATACCTAAAAGTTGTCTTTAATTTCTAATCTTCAAATTCTGACTTGAGGATGTTCATCAATGCTACGATGGTTTCCTCTTCCAGATCTGTACGCTTTACTAAATCGTCTACATCCTGCTCCAATACACTTTTTGCAGTATCTAGACCTATTTTACTTAGTTCTTCAATGATCCATCCTTCGATTTCATCAGAGAACTCTGTCAATTCTACATCTTCCTCAACACCTTCTCTTATCACATCAATTTCGTAACCGGTAAGCTTACCAGCTAGTCTAATGTTATGACCTCTACGACCTATGGCCTTAGAAACCTCTTCTGGGTTGAGTCTAACTTCTACCTTCTTGTTTTCCTCATCGATCACCATGGAAACGATTTTGGCAGGACTTAAGGCACGTCCTATATATAATTGAGTATTTGCTGTCCAGTTGATGACATCAATATTCTCATTACCTAACTCACGAACTATACCATGAATACGGCTACCCTTAACACCTACACAGGCACCAACCGGGTCAATTCTATCGTCATAACTATCAACAGCAACTTTAGCCTTTTCTCCTGGCTCACGAACTACCGCTTTTACAGTAATAACACCATCAAATACTTCAGGAATCTCTTGTTCAAAAAGCTTCTCCAAGAATCGTGGAGATGTTCTGGAAAGAATGATATTAGGCTTGTTACCTCTTAACTCTACACTTTCAATGATACCACGCACACTTTCTCCTTTACGGAAGAAGTCTGAAGGTATTTGTCGGTCTTTAGGCATAATAATTTCATTGCCATCGTCATCCAACAAAATAATAGCACGATGTCTTATGTGGTGCACCTCTGCATTATACAGCTCACCTTCTAGTTCTTTAAAGTGCTTGAAGATGTTCGTATTATCGTGCTCGTGAATTTTGGAAATTAGATTTTGACGCAATGCCAGTATCGCTCTACGACCCAACTGGATCAGTTTTACTTCTTCTGCAACGTCCTCGCCCACTTCATAATCCGGCTCAATTTTTCTCGCTTCAGTCAATGAAATCTCAGAATTGTCATCTTCAACCTCACCATCTGCCACAACCACACGATTACGCCATATCTCTAGGTCACCTTTATCTGGATTGATAATGATGTCAAAATTGTCATCCTCACCATATTTCCTTTTCAAGGCACTTCTAAAAACGTCTTCCAAGATCGCCATCAACGTGACGCGATCTATCATTTTATCATCTTTAAACTCAGAAAAAGACTCGATCAGTGCGAGATTTTCCATATTCACTTTTTAATTAAATGTTATAACAACTTTTGCTTGCTTAATCTTATCGTACTCTATTGACCATTCCTTGTCAACGGTAACTTTGCCTTTTCCTACTGGTTTGGGCTCTCTAACTTTCCAGACGATCTTGATACCGTTTTCATCGGCAGCTTCAAGGGTTCCTGTCTCCTTTACCTTCTCACGATCCAGAACTTCCAGCTTTCTACCAATGTTTTTGACAAATTGCCTGTGGTGCTTTAACGGTTTACCTACTCCAGCACTAGTGACTTCAAGAGAGAAATCCTCTTCTTCTCTATCTAGTTGATGTTCAACGGCGCGAGACACAAAAATACAATCTGCAACCTTAACATCCTGATCACCATCGATGATCACCTTAATGATATTTCCAGATGTGATATCCAGATCGATCAAAAACAGGTCTGGTCTTTCTTCAAATGCTGCGTCTAGCAGCTCACGAACTCTCTTTTCCAACATATTTTATAAAAAGAGGGGACTTTTTGTCCCCTCATATTGCTCAAATACCGTGCAAAGATAGTAATTTTTTAAGGTTCTGCAATAGGTCTGTAACGCATTGCTTTTTAAAGAGTTATTTTAGGTGGACAATTTTAAAAACAATGACGGTTTCAAAACGGCTGGAGATTATTTTTAGTTCGCTTTCGCGAAAGCGAAACCCATCAACTATCTACCTCATTAATCTTCTAACTTCTCTGCAGGAAAGAGCATTTGAAATGAGTTTGCTTAATGTGCAGCATTTTGAATAACAAACTACTTCCAACTTTTATGCTCGCCGGTCATAGAGGCACTCGCGGGCTCATACCAGAAAATACCATTCCCAGTATGATCAAAGCCATTGAAGACGGCGCCAACGTGCTGGAGATGGACATACAGTTTACTGCAGACGGCAAGGTGGTTGTAGCGCATGATCCCTACATCAATTATCGTTATAGTCTCGATCCTAAAGGACAGGAAATACCCCAAAAGCAAAAACTTGTCATCTACCAAATGGATTACCAGCAGGTTCGTCAGTACGACGTGGGCAGCAAGCATTATCCCGCATACCCCAAACAGCTCAAATTAAAAACCCATATCCCAGAATTGGGTGAGCTCATTGATGCCGTAGAAGAATTTACAGAATCCAGCAAACGAGATCCTATTATCTATAACATAGAGGTCAAAGCCAGCCCTAAAACCGATGGAATGTATCATCCATCTCCACAGCATATAGCTACCATGGTTGTATCTCTATTAAAACAAAAAAACATCAATAACCGATTCTACATTCAGTCATTTGATATACGCCAACTTCAAGAAGTGAGAAGGCTGGATAAGTCCATTCCTTTGGGTTATCTGACCGAGGAAAAAAGAAAGACCGTAAAGGATCAATTAGATAGGCTGGGTTTTAGACCCAACTTTTATAGTCCTTACTACAAATTAGCCCATCAGGAACTAGTCAATGAAGTCCAATCGATGGGCATGAAATTCATTCCATGGACGGTCAACCAGAAAAAAGACATGAAAAGGTTACTACAGATGAATGTAGATGGCATCATCACGGATTATCCTGGACTGCTGCACGAGATAATGACTGGTAAATACTAAAAACTTGATCTTGAGAACTTAGTTTAAGCATCTCAGATACACGCAGATTCCACCAATGATTTTAAAAACCGTGGACTGAGGTAACAAACTCCTTACACAGCAACCGCTTGAACGACAAGAAATTAATCAAAATAAACGCAACAAAAAATCCCGATTCTAAATAGAATCGGGATTTACCAGTTGTCCCACAAGGATTCGAACCTTGAATGACGGTACCAAAAACCGTAGTGTTACCATTACACCATGGGACAATTGCGGCTGCAAATTTAAAACAATTCTTTTTTTATGCAACTACTTTTAAATTTAATCTTGCATAAAATGAAAATAGACTAGCTGCGTTGTTATTACTCGTGTCCTTATAGTTTTACTATTTTAGCAGCTGTTAAAAATTCCCATGAATCTAAGTTACAATCAACTCAACAAAATATTAGGCTGGACGGTCTTCTTGATCGCCCTAACCATATACTGGATCACCCTAGAACCTACGGTAAGCTTCTGGGATGCTGGAGAATACATTACCACCTCAGCAAAATTAGAAGTAGGCCATCCACCTGGTGCACCACTGTACCAAATGATGGTAGCGACCGCGGCCATATTTGCCACAGACGTGACTAACATCGCCTACATGGTCAACTGGATGGCTGGATTTTCCAGCGCTTTGACCATTTTATTTATGTTCTGGTCGATGACTTTGTTGCTCAAACGCCATATTTTGAAAGGGAAATTTGATACCACTGTCGTCTTGGGATCGGCATTTGTGGGTTCGATTGCCTTTGCAGTATCCGACAGTTTTTGGTTCAACGCCGTTGAGGCAGAAGTCTATGCACCAGCAGCACTGATCATGAGCAGCATGTTCTATCTGGGCTTGTTGTGGGAGCGCGACATGATGGAGCCACGCGGTAATCGCTGGTTGATCCTCATGTCATTTATTATAGGGCTATCGTTTGGAGTTCACTTCTTGGGGATTTTAACCATTCCTGCCATAGGAATGATGTGGTTCTTTAGGCACTATAGAAAAGTCACACCAATCAATTTTACCGTGGCATTAATTGCCGTGGTAGCCGTGTTATTGTTTGTCTTTAAATTGCTGTTGCCTACCACGCTCAGTATCTTCGGTTACCTTGAGGTCTTTTTTGTAAACGACATAGGGTTGCCCTTCAACAGCGGTACTATCATCGCCTTTATCTTGATCGTGGCAGCTTTTGTTGGGTTAATATCGCTTTCGCGAAAGCGTAACAAACCACTTCTCAATACCATTACAATCTGCGTCATGTTTGTCCTTATAGGTTTCTCTAGCTGGACCATGCTGCCTATAAGAGCCAATGCGGGAACACCTATTAATGAGAACAACCCTAATGATGCTCGCGCGCTGCTCGCCTATTACAACAGGGAACAATATCCATCGCCAGCATTATTTTTTGGAGAAGCCTTTACAGATATGTATGCCGGTTTAGACCCAGATGATCCATATATTGATGAAAAACCCAAATACGAGCGCGATTATGAGCAAGGAAAATATGTGATCGTCAACCAATTTGAAAACGCACTGCAAAACACTCATGATGACCATAAAGGTTTCTTTCCCAGAATGACAGATGCGAGTCGCGCCAGCAATTATGTAGAGTTTATGGGTGGACTGGAATATGAAATCAAGCCAGGCTATCAAGGCAACCAAGAGCTCATAAGTGTACTTGATGACTATGAACGCCAATTTGATCGTGGGCGCATAAGCGCAGATGAGTATATACAGACCATAGCTTCCCTTTCTGAAGCTGTAGATATCAAGAAACCTAGTTTTGGTCAGAATTTAAGTTACTTATTTAATTACCAGATCAGTTACATGTACCTGCGGTACTTCATGTGGAATTTTACTGGTAGACAGAATGATATTCAGGGAATGGGTGATCGCTTTAACGGGAATTGGTTAAGTGGTATAGACTTCATTGACGAGCTGCATATAGGTTCGCAAGATGAGTTAAGCGATGACATGCTTAGCAACAAAGGTCGCAACCTCTATTATTTCTTGCCGTTGATCCTGGGGATTTTAGGCGCTGTGTTCCATGCCAAAAAAGATTGGAAGTCTTTTGTAGTGACCATGATGTTATTCCTCTTCACGGGTCTAGCGATCATCGTGTACCTTAATCAGAGCATGTACCAAGTGCGCGAGCGTGATTATGCTTATGTGGGATCCTTCCTGGTTTTTGCCATGTGGATAGGAATGGGCGTTTATGCGATCTATGAAGGCCTACTGGAGTATACCAAAAGTAAAGTTGTCAAATTTGCCACGATAGCAGTGTGTTTTGCCGCTGTGCCTCTATTGATGGGCTTCCAGAATTGGGATGACCACGATAGATCTGAAAAATATACAGCACTAGCCAGTGCCAAAAAATATTTGGACAGCTGCCTGCCCAACGCGTTACTGTTTACCATAGGTGATAACGACACATTCCCATTGTGGTATGCTCAAGAAGTAGAAGGCTACCGCACCGATGTACGCATCGTTTGTACCTCACTATTGAGTACTGATTGGTATATGGACGACATGAAGAAAAAGGCCTATGAGAGTGAGCCAGTGCCATCTACCTTGACGCATGACAAATATGTCTACGGTACGCGCGATGCCTTATGGTATACAGAAAAGGAACGCATCCAGGAACGCTTGCGTCAAGCCCAACAAAATCCCAACTATGTATTTCCAGACACCATGGATCTCAAAGACTGGATGGAATGGGTAGCAAGCGATAGCAAAATCACACAAGAATTGATGCGCAACGATCACTACGAGCATACGTTCCCAACTAAATACATTCGCATTCCAGTGAACAAAGAAGCCGTTTTGAAAAACGGTGTGGTAGCCGCAAAGGATGCTGATAAGATCGTGGATGAGATTATCATCAACATAGAATCCAACCTGGTTTATAAAAACCGCATGTTTATGCTGGACATCATCAATGCCAACAACTGGGAAAGACCGGTGTATTTCTCTGGTGGTGCCTTTGGAGATGAAGATTACATCTGGATGAAGGATTATTTGCAACTCGATGGAACCGCCTACCTATTGACGCCTATTTATACGCCACCAGTAGATCAAAGGGATCCATTTGATATGGGACGCATCAATCCAGATAGAGCCTATAAAATCATCAAAGGATGGGATTGGGGCAACAGCGGTAGTCCAGACATCTATCATGATGTAGAGACCCGTCGCAACAGTGTTGGATATAGAAGTAATGTAACTAAAGCTGCGCACGCGCTTATTGCAGACAACCAGCTGGAAAAAGCAGAAGAAATTCTTGACCTAGGTATGGAAAAAATGCCATTGGAATATTTTGAGCACTATTCCATGATCGAGCCCTTTATAAGTAGTTATTATGAAATAGGCACTACCGCAAAGGCTCAGGACCTACTCAACCGTGTGGTACTTAAATACCAAGATGAGTTGGATTATTATAAAGCCATGCCACTGGAAGAACAAAGTCTAATAAGTCGCGAAATCATCACCGCCATAGAGCGCTATCGCGGTTTAGTACGCACGGCGATCGACAATGATGATGACCTAATGATCGAGAAACACCTAGATGCCTTCAATAGTTATGTGAAGTCATTCCCTAGGGTTTACAATGACGACGAGCAATTGAGGCTGCCAGGAGAGGTTGGAGATGAGGAACTGATCAAGCTTCTTGAGAGCGAAATCGATAATGCAGACGCCGAAAGAACAGTTGAACCTGTAGGCGATACGGTCAACGAATAATGTGGTATCCAGATCGCATACCCGACTGGTTAAGCGGTTTGTTTCCAAAATATCATTGGCACGGTGACCGCAACAAATCCCAGGTGTATCTTACCTTTGACGATGGTCCTACACCTATGGTGACCCATTTCGTTCTGGAGCAACTGGAGCGTTTTGGATTTAAGGCCACCTTCTTTTTAATAGGTGATCGCGCCCAGCGTTTTCCCGACCTAAAAAAGGAAGTTCTGGATGCTGGACATTCCATTGGGAATCATACCTACCACCATTTGAACTCATGGAAGGTTTCCAGTGAAATGTATTTGAAGGATATCGCTTTCGCGAAAGCGAACACCAGCAACAGCCTATTCAGACCACCATACGGCCGCATCCATAGAAAAGTTGCCCAACAACTCGTGGCTGATGGTTATAAGATTGTTCTTTGGGATGTGCTATCAGGAGACTTTGACACCAATAGATCTCCAGGAAGAAGTTTGAAAAGCCTTAAAAGACACACTAGAAATGGAAGTGTAGTCGTGTTTCATGACAGTGAGAAAGCGTTTCCCGTTTTAAAAGAAGTTCTTCCAGCATACTTAGAATGGTTACAGGAGCAACAATTTGAGTGCCTACCTATTTCTTAGGATGCGTACTGCTTCAATAAATTGATGAGTGCCTCGCTATCCTGGGCACCGCTTTGTCGCCACTTCATCTCGCCCTGCTTGTAAATGATCAAGGTAGGCAAACCTTTGATGCGTAAGGCATCAGAGAGTTCTGGATTCTTATCTACATTGATTTTTATGATTCTGGCGTTATCACCTATTGCGGCTGCTACTTCACGCAGTACGGGATGCATGCTCGTACTTTCCTCGTTCCAATCTGTGAAGAAATTGAATAGAACAGGAACATTGGAACTGATTAACTCACCAAATTTTGACATAGAAAGCCGTGTTAGTATGGTAAATGTAATGAAATTGAATAATTATGCTGTAAACCTCTTCTTAACGGTATGATTAATGAGCCACACTGATCATCGTATTATGAACCTGCGCCCTTTCTTAATGTGATTACGGTAATCTCTGGCCAGATCCCAGCGCGGCCAGAATATCCCAAAAACCCAAAGCCTCGATTCACGTTCAAGAATCTGTCGTATTCCTTATAAATACCAGCCCATTTCTTGTAGACAAACCATGCCGGGCTCAGTTTGATCCATCCTGGGATCTCAATTCCCATTTGCATACCGTGCGTATGACCGCTCAATGTCAAGTGAAAGTTGGTTGGATTATCCTTAACCTGTGCATCCCAATGGGTTGGGTCGTGAGACATCAATACTTTAAAATCCTCAGGTTGCAAACCGGCAGAAGCCTTCTTGAGATCACCATATTTAGGAAAACGGCCGCCACCCCAATTTTGAACACCTACGAGCTTTAAGGAATCCGCGCCACGGTCGATGGAAACATTTTCATCAAGCAGCAATCGCCAGCCCATGGATTTTTGAATATCAAGAAGTTCTTGCAGATTGGCTTTCTTTTCCGCATCAGATTCCCAGGTGGCATAATCTCCATAATCATGATTCCCCAATATGGAATAGACTCCATCTTTAGCACTTAAGGAACCAAATAGTTCTTCCCAGCCATACATTTCTTCTGACACGTTATTGACTAAATCGCCTGTAAATAATATCACGTCAGATTTCTGTTTATTCACAAGTTTCAGTGCATAACTTACTTCTTCCCTATCGTCAAAAGACCCTACATGGATGTCACTTATCTGGGTAATCTTATAACCTTCAAATGCATCTGGCAAGTCTTTAAAAGTCAATTCGTACTCACGTACCTGATAATCGTATTTGCCTTTAAAAGCGCCATACAGTATCGCACCAAAAGGCAGCGCCGCAACGCCCAATCCAACCATGGAAATAAATTTACGCCTGCTGGAGAGAAAAGCATCACTTGTGGAGTCACCTTTGATTTTATGAAACAGACCTTCGGCCAGTCGATACAGATCTTCTCCTAGCATAAAAATTGTGAAAATCACTTTGGCGAGTAGCAAGGCAAGAAACAAGGTCACTGCAAAATCCCGTGCTCCAGAGACCACGGTACGGTCTGGATGCAGATAAAATTGCAAAATTAAGTTTGCAAACACGCCTATGGATATGGCTAGGTAAACCCATTTCCACCAGTGGCCACGTGATAAGGTTCTGATAAGTTGAAACGAATAAAATTCAAATACAACTACAACTAATAAGGCTACAATCCATCTCATACTGCGAAACTACTAGGAACAAACCCTGCAACCACCTTTTGCTCACTTAAGTTTGTCATAAATACATTCTAAAAATTAAAAATACCCGCAGTACGTCGCGAGCTTTTACAACTAAAGAACAAAGATACAGCAAGATGAAAACCATTGTTCGCATCCTGGAACGATTACACGCCTTGTCGGTCATTGTTTCACATTACAAAGCTAAACGGTAACCACTCGTGAACCCAAAGATCAAAGCATCTCTAGAGTTTCATTATTAATAGCCGCTTGTAAATTGTTTCGCTTTCGCGAAAGCGAACTACCTCAACATCAATCTTATAAATGTTAAAGTTGTTGACGTGCCTAGACTTTGAGTAACTTTAATGGTCTTAGTACAAATCACTGATATGAATAAGCAAGCCATATGGTCGCTACGGCTGGGATTTAGCACTGCGCAACAAGATTTGATTAGTGATTTGGGGTTTGCTGGATATCTCGCAAAATCCTTTGCCTATAACGATCCCATGGACATTCCAGAGTTTTTGGAAGGACAGCCCATGGATTTTCAATCGATCAGGTCTCGTCGCAGGGAACTGAACCAATTATCTCCAGAACAAAAAGCCGAAGCCCGACGGGAACAACGGCAAAACCTGCGCAGTATAAGCCTTGACTGGATACAGCGCATGCAGGGTGCCCAATTCCCTTTGCGCGAAAACATGGTGTGTTTCTGGCACAATCATTATGTGGCTACTTACCAGAAGGTCAAGGTAGCGCCATGGATTTTTGAACACTATACAGCGCTGTATGAACAGGCCTTCGGTAACTTTAGGGAATTGACCAAAACGATGGTTAAGTCCAACGCAGTGATTTCCTATTTGGACAATGATAAAAACCGAAAGGGCAGCAATAACGAAAATTTGAGTCGTGAACTGTTGGAACTTTTCACACTAGGCATAGGCAACTACACAGAAGCAGATGTAAAAAGTGGTGCCAAAGCTCTAGCTGGACTTACTTATGGTAATCAAAAAGGTAACTACCGCAACAGACAGCGAGAAAATGAAGAGATCACTTATTTAGGAAAAACTGGTTTTTTTGATAGCGATGCCATCGTGGATATTATTTTTGAACAAGAAGCCATTCCTTATCTTATTACAGAAAAGATCCTCCAATGGTTTGTATACGACAATCCATCTACAGCATTGATTAAGGAATACGGTGATTATTTTAGAGAGCAGGATTTTGAGATCCAACCGCTTCTTGAGAAAATATTCCTAACGGAATACGATAAAAATCCCATCGCTAGCAAAGTAAAGGATCCATTACGTTTTGCATTACAAACCATACAGGAGCTGCACCTTGAGGATCGTATAGAACCCAAACAAATTGTGACATTCCTGCGCGATCAATCCATGGATCTTTATAATCAACCGAATGTTAAGGGTTGGGAAGGCGGCAATTCCTGGATCACCTCTTCCATTTTATTAAGACGCAATCAAGTCGCTCGTATGTTAATTTCTGGGGAACGCATTTCCAAGCGCAACGTGATGAACAGGTCTACAGATCCTGAATTGCCTGATTTACAAATTCCAAAAGAATTGGAAAACAACAAGCAAATCATCGCGTACCTATTGGATCAGACCTTAACCATCACGACACCTACCATACAGGCAGATTTAGAAGAAATATTGAAGTATGACTTCCAACCCCATAAGGAAGGCTCAGAATTAGGAATTTTACGAGCCTATGAATACATCATCACCACACCAGAATATCAGGTGATTTAAAAGGCAGCCTCATGAACAGAAGAAATTTTATGACCTTGACCGCTACCGCATCCAGCGGTGCCATGATGCTGCCCAACTTTTTAAAGGCAGCTGCCCATAAATATGCTTCTATGGGTGAGCAATCTTTAGTTTTTCTACAATTGGATGGTGGTAACGACGGGCTCAATACTTATGTGCCATTTGAGGATCCTTTATATCAGGAATATCGTCCTACCATAAAACTATCTGCAGATGATGTGATCAATAAAAATAAAGGAATGGGATTTCACCCAGCATTGAAAGGCCTTGCGGCGATCCAGCAAGCTGGTGATTTAACGGTTCTTCAAAATGTAGGTTATCCAGAACCGGTGAAATCACATTTCCGTAGTCAGGAAATATGGCAAACCGGCAGCAAGTCCAGTGAATATTTACGCAATGGGTGGTTGGGACGTTATCTAGATGTGCAGTGTGATGATATCATCCCAACCGCTGGGATGAATGTGGATCGCATCGACAATCTCGCTTTAAAAGGATCTGAACCCAACAGCATCACGGTACGAGACGTCAACAGATTCAAGACTAACCTGCAAACTGAAATGGACCTATCTGGTCATCCATCACTAGACTTTGTACGCACTATAGCAGCAGGAACTCAAGATGGAAGCAAGGAAATCCAGAAAGCACTGAAAAAAGCCGGACAAGAATATGGTTATCCAAAATCTGCTCTTGCGGTACAGCTCAAATGGATTGCCCAGCTTATCAAAGGCGAGTTGAATTCTAAGGTCTACTACACATCCTTGGGTGGTTTTGATACGCACAACAATCAGTTGGGAACCCATGCGAGAAAACTAACTGAGGTAAACGATGCCGTATTTTCCTTCTACAAGGATTTGAAAAGTGCCGGACTTATGGACCGCATCACATTGGTGATTTTTTCAGAGTTTGGTCGTCGAGTCAAGGATAATGGCAGCGGTACAGATCACGGCACAGCGGCGCCAGTATTTATCGTGGGTGGCAACAATCGCGGTCGCGTACTGGGCAAGAATCCAAATCTCGCCAACCTATCTGATGGTGATCTCATTCATGACATTGATTTTAGAAGCGTTTATGCCTCTCTATTGAAAAATAAGCTAGACTTTGATCCGTCACTCATCGGGATTAACAATAGCGCTTACGCGGGAATTTTCTAGAATATCATTTCATTTTTACCTACCGAACTAAATAGTAACAATGAACGTGCTCATTCGAGCTTAATCTTTTGTCTCTGGATACAACATCGATATTCGGATGTAACTCTCGACCACAGTAGGTTTAGCACAAACACGTATTTCTTTGGAATTGATTTAATTTCGCATTCACAAAAATTCCACCTTGGCCATAAACGATCCTTACGCAGCACTGCGATATAGAGAATTCAACATTTTCCTGCTCATGCGTTTTTTGCTGGTCTTTGGGTGGTCCATGCAATTTATCGTCATAGAATGGGAAGTGTATTCGTTGACTAAAGATCCGTTGTCGCTTGCTATCATAGGTTTGATGGAATTTATTCCAGCATTTGGAATGGCACTTTTTGCAGGTCATATCGTAGATCAACGAGAAAAACGGAATTTACTGGCTTTGATCATTGGAGCATTTTCATTGATCAGTTTGGGTTTGTTTTTATTGACCTGGCCAGCATTTATTGACGGCTGGGAAACCAACACTATTTTATATTCTGTGTATGCGTTGGTGTTTTTTGGTGGCTTTTTGAGATCCTTTTTCGGTCCTATTTTGTTCTCGTTAATTGCGCTTATCGTTCCCAAAAAAGTCTATCCCAACGCAGCGACTTGGAGTAGCTCCTCGTGGCAAATCGCCTCTGTAGTAGGACTGGCTTTTTCAGGCTTTGCGATAAGCTGGTTTGGTGTGCACTGGTCGCTACTCATTGTATTTAGCCTCGTGATGCTGGCGTTATTAGCCGTCATGTTTATAGGCAAGAAACCCATCCTTAATACCAAAATCAACGAACCCATCAAACAAAGCCTTAAAGAAGGTTTGACTTTCGTATTTAAAACCAAATCGATTTTAGGAGCGCTCACACTAGACATGGTATCGGTACTTTTTGGTGGTGCCGTGATCCTGCTGCCGATTTTTGCGCAGGACATTCTTAAGGTAGGAAGTGAAGGTTTTGGCATCCTGCGAGCGGCACCATCGGTTGGAGCGATATTGACCATGATTGCTACCGCTTACATTCCCATCAGTAAAAACGCAGGTAAAAAGTTACTGGTAGCCATCTTTGGGTTTGGCCTTTGTATCATCGCATTTGGATTGTCCTCCATTTTTTGGGTATCTCTGGTGGCGCTCTTTTTTAGCGGAGTGACAGATGGAGTTTCTATGGTCATACGCCAGACCATCCTGCAACTCAAAACACCAGATCACATGCGCGGTCGGGTCGCCAGCGTGAATTCCATGTTTGTGGGATCTTCCAACGAGTTGGGTGCTTTTGAAAGCGGCGTCACTGCAAAGCTTATGGGTACCGTGACAGCCGTGGTCTTTGGTGGTACGATGACACTCATCACGGTGATCACTACTGCCGTGGTATCGCCTACTTTTAGAAACCTGGACTTGACCAAAGACTTTGAGGACAACGATAAGGATTGAATTATAAACCTGACTTTTAATTAGTTCGCTTTCGCGCCTGCCTGCCGGCAGGCAGGCGCGAAAGCGAGATAACATCAATCCTTCTCTTATGGGAGCCGCTTCGAGCGACAGCGCTGCATTGAGCTTACCGAAATGTCGAGAAGGAGCGTTTTCGTTCGATAAAAATTGTACTACAACCATATCTCGACTGTCGCTCGATACTGGTTGACAGACCTCAGGTTATTTTTCCATCCCAAGTTCGAGTTCAATTTCAAGTTCATTCTCGCAAGAGAATTTTATCTTAGCATTCCTAAAATCCACACACTTTGACAAACGACGGAACTGACGATAAAAGACTGTTTTTACTTGATGCCTATGCCCTGATTTTTAGAGGCTATTACGCACTCATCAAAAACCCGCGAATCAATTCGCAGGGCATGGATACCAGTGCCATCATGGGTTTTACCAACTCTTTATTTGACGTCATACGCCGTGAGAAACCGGAATATCTGGCCGTTGCTTTTGACAAGGAAGGAAGCGCAGAACGCACCGAATTGTACGAGGATTATAAGGCCAATCGCGATGAAACACCAGAAGCCATACGACTAGCCATTCCCTACATACAGCGCATCCTTAAAGCCATGCACATACCTATCGTGGTAGAAGCTGGTATCGAGGCAGATGATTTGATTGGGACACTTTCAAAACAAGCGGAAAAAGAAGGTTTTACCGTCTATATGGTCACGCCAGATAAGGATTATGCACAACTGGTTTCTGAAAAGATTTTTATGTACAAGCCAGCCCGCATGGGTAATGGTATTGAAATATGGGGCATTCCAGAGGTTCAAAAACGTTTTGAGGTAGAGCGACCAGAACAAGTGATTGATTATCTAGGAATGATGGGTGATTCCAGTGATAACATTCCTGGATTGCCTGGTGTAGGTGATAAAACCGCCAAAAAGTACATCAAAGAGTACGGCAGCATGGAAGCCTTGCTGGAAAATGCAGAGAATATCAAAGGCAAACTGGGCGAGAAAATTAGAGAGAATGCAGAGTTGGGGCGTCTTTCCAAACAACTCGCTACCATCAAATTAGATTGTCCCGTCACTTTTAGTGCCGACAAATACACGCTGGACGATCCAGATGTGGAAGCCGTTCACGAGATTTTTGACGAGTTGGAATTCCGTAGGGCTAAGGAGACGCTGGCTAAGATTTTTTCTAAAGAAATCCTTGAATCAACAGATTCAAATTCTAGTTCAAGTTCAGATTCATCAGCAGGAGCTGGTCAGTTTTCCTTGTTTGATACGCCTGGTTCTGGAACCAAAGCCGAAGCCCAAGCCACTGGAAGACAAACGCTCGCTACTACAGATCACTTATACCAAGTCGTACAGGAAGGAATGGGAACCAAGTTGTTCTTACAAACCCTCATGAAGCAAACCAGCGTCTGTTTTGATACAGAGACTACCAGTCTGGATCCACTAGCTGCAGAGCTGGTTGGGATCGCCTTTTGCTGGGAAAAAGGAAAAGGATATTACCTGCCTATTCCAGAGGATCGCGAGCAGGCTCAAGCCATAGTGGATCAACTCAAGCCATTTTTTGAATCGACGGAAATTGAGAAGATTGGACAGAATTTAAAGTATGACATTAAGGTGTTGGACAAGTACCAGGTAGATGTCAAAGGACCCATTTTTGACACCATGCTGGCGCATTACCTCATCAATCCAGACATGCGTCACAACATGGATATTTTGGCAGAAACCTATCTCAACTACACGCCTCAATCCATCGTGAAGCTGATCGGTAAAAAAGGCAAGAACCAAAAATCCATGCGTGACGTGGACGTGGAAAAAGTCAAGGAATATGCGGTAGAGGATGCAGATATCACCTTCCAACTCAAGCAACATTTCACGCCAGAGCTCAAAGCCGCAGGCACCGATAAACTCTTTGCAGACATCGAGATCCCATTGTTGAGAGTTCTTGCAGACATGGAAATAGAAGGAATCAATCTGGATGAGGATTATTTGAGTTCGCTTTCGCGAAAGCTAACAGAAGACATCGCTGCGCTGGAAAAAAATATCTACAAGGAAGCTGGCGAAGAGTTCAATATAGGCTCACCGAAGCAGTTGGGAGAAATCCTTTTTGGGAAATTGAAGCTGGTGGACAAGCCTAAAAAAACCAAAACCGGTCAATATTCCACCGCTGAAGATGTGTTGAGTTACCTTGCCAAAGACCACCAGATCATCGCAGATGTCCTGGAATATCGCGGTCTGGCAAAGTTGCAAAGCACCTATGTGGATGCCTTGCCTAATCAGGTGAATCCAGACACGCAACGCATCCATACCAATTACATGCAAACCGTGGCGGCTACCGGTAGATTGAGCTCGACAGATCCCAACCTGCAAAATATTCCTATCAGAACCGAACGTGGTCGACAGGTGCGCAAGGCCTTTGTCCCACGTGATGAAAATTACACGCTTCTCGCAGCCGATTACTCGCAAATTGAATTGCGCATTATCGCAGCGTTGAGTGAAGAAGAAAACATGATGGCTGCGTTCCAGAGTGGTGAAGATATTCACGCCTCTACGGCGGCTAAAGTTTTTGACGTCGCTCTGGAAGACGTGACTAGAGAACAGCGTAGCAATGCCAAAACCGTGAATTTTGGAATCATCTATGGCGTTTCGGCATTTGGGTTGAGCAATCAAACCGACCTGGACCGCAGTGAAGCCAAGGAACTAATCGACACCTACTACAAAACCTATCCCAAGCTGCGCGCCTATATGGATGATCAGGTCGCCTTTGCGAGAGAGAACGGTTATGTGGAAACGGTGCTGGGCAGACGTCGCTACTTAAAAGACATCAACAGTTCCAATGCCGTCGTACGAGGCGCTGCCGAGCGTAATGCCGTCAACGCACCTATACAAGGTAGTGCGGCAGACATCATTAAGATTGCGATGATCAATATTCATAAGAAATTTGAAAAGCTCAACTGCAGGTCAAATATGTTGCTTCAGGTACATGATGAATTGGTCTTTGACATTCACAATGATGAATTGGAGGACATGAAAAAACTAATTCAGGAAGAAATGCAAAACGCCTATAAAATGAGCGTACCGTTAGATGTGGAAGTTGGTATTGGTGAGAATTGGTTAGAGGCGCATTAAGCCTTTTTCTGCTCGATAGAAATACTTCTTATACTCTCCTTGTCTTAAACTTAAGCAAGCAAAAAACCCAGCAACTAGCGTTGCTGGGTTTTATGTTTTGGTGAACTTGAAAACTAATAGGTCACTGATGTGGTATCTACATTGATATACACCTCATCATCCTGTGATGCGTTCATTACATAGAACCCTAGATCTGTAATCATTTGGGTTTGGCCTTGATCGTTAGTGAATACAATACCATCTGCAATGGTTTCAAACTCCATATCTGCATCATACTCGCTATTGTATGTCAAGGTGATCTTCTTATCATATATACCATCGACATCTTTATCGATCCAAACGGTTTTGATGATTTTAGTAGGTGAACCATCTAGATCCAATTCTTGATTGGTATCGTTAGCGTCTTCTTTTTTGAACTGTAGATTTTTAATCTCTTCGGTAATTACTTTGTATTCAAAGACTTTTTTGCCGTCCTGCATCACTTCTTTAGTGACGGTTTCAGTGGACATGTCTTTGATCTGTTGACCGGTAGCGATAAATGAGGCACATAAGGCCACAAACACTGTTGCAAGTATATTTTTCATAATCTGTCTGTTTAACTATTTAAGTACCTTAAAATTATAGATAAGCTGGATATAGCAATTAAGCTTTAACCACGTTTAACCTTGATTCACAGTATTTAACAGAACAAATCGTTAAAGAAAAACAGATCGATTGAATGGACATTTGTCTTGAAATTTCACTATCGCGCCTGCCTGTCGGCAGACAGGAAAGCGAAATCATCAACCATCCTCTACTGGATGAGCAGTCGTTTGGTAGTTGTAGTATTCCCAGCAGTTACTTTTACCAAATACATGCCACTGGCAACGTTTTCAACTGCAAAGCTGTTCGCCGAATTCAAATTAACGGGAATCTCGGTACCCAGCATGCTATATAACTGTACGCTATCGATAGTTTGCTGCGATTGAATTGTCACCAGGTCTGTCGCCGGATTGGGAAACAATTGAAAGTCCGTTTCTTTGACCTCGCCTATTCCCAAGGTTTGATTTTGATACACTTTGACATAATCAATGATCATGGGACTTTGTGTAAAACCAGGCTCTACGTTTCCAGAAATACCACCTAATGCTACGTTTAATAGAAGGTAATGATCCTTGGCAAATGGCCAAGTGCGATCGTCCTTTACTTCTGGATTGTAGGTGTAGAAAGGCTCATTATCAACCAGGAACGTAATCTGGTTAGGCGACCAGTTCACAGAGTAGATATGCCAGTTGTCGGTCACATCGCTAACAAATTGGGATCTATAGTTGCGAGTCGCTCCAAAACATCCATCACATGGCGAGTGCAATGCACTTGAGGTCTCATTTCTTTGACCCAAACCGTGTTCCATAATATCAATCTCGCCGCTTGCAGGCCAGTTCGCCGTACCAAATTCATCATCCCAATAACCACCATCCTCATTCACGTCTTTACCAAGTGTCCAAATGGCCGGCCAGGTACCTTCGCCCAGTGGTAATCTAGCACGTACGTCTACTCTACCATAGGTGAATGCAAATTTTGAGTTGAGCCTGGCAGAGGTAAAATCCTTTGTCACGTTTTGATCTGTGAAGCGCTCACGCTTTGCGACAATATGAAGAAATCCGTTTTCTACATAAGAGTTATCGATACGGTCTGTATAATGTTGGATCTCTCCATTGTACCAGTTGCCACCTGCGGGAAGCTGTGTTTGATGAAACCAGTTTTCGCTATTGATGGGTTGCTTAGCACCATTCGGCGAGTCAAACTCGTCTGACCATACCAGTACATCGTATTCTTCATCAATAACATTGTTGTCCACAGCCTCAGAGCCATCGTCAATGTTGTCAATTAAATAGGTTCCTTCAATCAGAGCACCATTATCTATGAAAATTGTAATGCGTGAATAGCTTCCTTTATTTTGAACGGCAGAATAATCAAAGGTCAAGTTTTGCCAGGTATCCTGAGAATTTCCGGGAATCACAGCACTTACCTCAACGTCTTGTTCGCTACCTCTTTCTAATTTGAGGAGTACGTTATGTGAAGCATTATCTGTTGCGTAAAAATCCATAGTTATGAAATCTCTAAAATCAAGATCCACAACACGCTCCAGATCCAGGAAAAATCCTTGTGATTGATCTCTACCATTGTTTAAAAATCGTCCAACTTGATTAGCCGAGTCGTTGGGGTCTGTAGATGCTGAAAATGAAGAGCCGCCAAATCCTTCAAAAACCTCTAGCGATTCTGAAAAATCAACTGGCATTTGCTGCGCCTGAGCAGATGAAAAAACCAGTAATACGGCAAGGAGAAAACTTCTATAAACAAACATGGAATACAATTTTATCAAACTTAGAGCTTAGCCTAACCATTTTCAAAGAAACCGACTATACATGACCACAACACCCTTCAAAGTTTGAGATATGATATTACAGTCGTAATAAAAGCGTATTCTTTAAGATTCGTCTTGACAAATAGGTGACTTAAATCAATCTCCAATTTTAAGTTGACGACTGTAGTAACGTTAATTGCTGTCGATCACATCCAACAAGCGATGCAGGTCATCCATCGTGTTGTAGTAGGAAAAGCTCACGCGCAAGCCATCGCCACGCTGTGATACAATGATGTTTTGATCACTTAGACGTTCCTGCAGGACCTCATCACCGGTAATATTAAAAATAGAAGAGTGTCGATCGCGTGCCGTTACTTCAGGCTTTAAAAGATTACGTTGTGTAAAGGCTTTCATCGCGGCATCAGTAAGGGTTTTTATTTGTTTTTCAATGTGCTGCATACCGTATTCATCGCAAAACTCAACAGCTTTTTGTAAACCACCGAAGGCCATCATGTCCTGATGTCCAGGCTCAAAATGCCCCATAAAACTGCCGCGGTCGTTCTTGAAATCCTGCACGCTATTGAACCCAGTGAATTTTGGTTTGATCTGTTCCACCACATCTTCTTTGAAGGTGATAAAAGCATTACCGTCGCCAGCGTTGAGCCATTTATAACAGGATGCGGCGAGTATGTCTATTCCGCTTTCGCGAAAGCGAAATTCTTCCACACCTATAAATTGGGTTCCATCTGCGATAATGATCAAGTCTGGAAATTGGACTTTTAAATCCTTCAAAAACTTCAAGCTTATCCTAATACCAGAAATATATTGGACTACGGACAATGCCAAGAAATCCGGCTGGTGCTGCTCACAGGCTTGCCATATATTTTCTTCTAAAGTGGTATTGAGGTCTGCATAACAGCATTGAAATTTACGAGCCTCTACCGGCCAGTTGACGGATGGGTAATCGCCTTTGACCAGTAAAAATTTCTTCGAGGCTGGTATACCTTCCAGCAATGCATTGAACGCGAGTGAAAAATTAGGTACTAGAGCCGTGAGATGGTAATGTGCATCAAGATAGCTGGAAAGACTGTTGCGCACTTCATTCATAAATGGCGTACGCCGCTCAGCAAAATGAGCTGGATGATGAAGTAGCTCATGATTAAGAGAAGCCTTATAATCTGACACAACGGTACTAATCAATCCATGGGCTGCGGTGTTGAGATAGGTGTAATCCTGTAGCGCAGGATAGTGCGTTCTTAAATTATACATAGGTTAAGAAAGTGAATGGCGTGTAACACGTAAATTTGATATAAATGTAATCCAATGTTAGGTAGTAAGAAAAGAGAACGTACGGCAATCGATCCCGATCAAAAAGAGATGATTGAGAATGCGAGATTGCGCATCAAGCAAAAACGTAGATTATTCACGCATTTTGTGGTTTTCCTGATAGGATCAGTAGGTTTGATCATTGCGAGCCAGGTGTTGATCCAGGAAGAAATACCGCAGTTTTTGGGTATTGACTGGTGGATCTGGGTCATCATGGTCTGGTTTCTACTTCTTGCCTATCACGCCTTTAATGTTTTCATTACTAAAAGAATTCTTGGTCCAGAATGGGAAAAGCGACAGTACGAGAGACTGGTTCAAAAGCAAGTGGACAAGATCCAAAAGCTCCAATCCAAGGTGGACAAAAATCACCCGTTGCCAGAGGTGAAACTGGATAATCCCATGGCTCCACTTCCCAAAAGCAAAACAATCACCATGATCGCAGCCGCTGGAGAAAATAATGAGCTAGGTAAAAATGGCGAGATGGTATGGCATTTACCAGATGATTTCAAGAGATTCAAGGCTTTGACCACAGGTCACCATATCATCATGGGTCGCAAAACCTTTGACAGCTTTGACAAGCCATTACCCAATCGTACTCATATCGTGATTACACGTGATAAAAATTATACCAGTGATCATGCCATCATCGTTCACGATATGGACACGGCACTAGCTGCTGTAGGTAATGACGCTAATCCTTTTATTATAGGTGGCGGCGAGATCTACTCGCTAGGTATGTCATATGCCAATAAAATTGAGCTCACAAGAGTACACGGAACCTTTGATGCTGATGCCTATTTTCCACGCATCGACAAATCCAAATGGAAACTGGTAAACAGCACTTCTCACGGCACGGATGAGCGCCACAAGTATTCTTTTGATTATGAGACTTGGGAGCTTCGTTAGTTCTTAGGTTGTTTGCATTACAACATTGAAGATTTCGTTATTTAAAGTGAGTCTTCCTAGAACAGACAGCTAAAGCTAAACTCCAAATAATCCCTTAAATTTGAATTAAGAAAGTAATATATGAAAGCATACGTATTTCCAGGTCAAGGAGCCCAGTTTACGGGAATGGGAAAAGACTTATATGACCACTTTGAGGTGGCTCGTGATCTATTTCATAAAGCCAATGAGATTTTGGGTTTTGATATTTCTAAAATCATGTTTGAAGGCACTGCCGAAGAGCTTAAAGAAACCAAGGTGACGCAACCTGCGGTTTTTTTACATTCGGTTATTCTTGCCAAAGTACTGGGTGATGATTTTGCTCCAGATATGGTCGCAGGTCACAGTCTAGGCGAACTAAGTGCTTTGACTGCCGTTGGAGCATTAAGTTTTGAAGATGGATTACGCATTGTAAGCGAGCGCGCTCTTGCCATGCAAGATGCCTGTGAGATGCAGGCCAGTACCATGGCTGCCATTTTAGGTTTACAGGACGACATTATCGAACGTGTCTGTAGTGATACTCGTGGAGTTGTGGTTGCGGCCAATTATAATTGTCCAGGCCAGTTGGTGATTTCTGGAGAAATTCCTGCCGTTGAGGCGGCTTGCGAAAAACTCAAGGAAAAAGGCGCCAAGAGAGCATTGGTCTTACCTGTTGGTGGTGCGTTTCATTCTCCATTAATGGAACCAGCCAGAGAACGCCTTGCTAAGGCTATTGACGCAACAGAATTTGAGAAACCTAAATGTCCCGTCTATCAGAATGTGACGAATCTAGCTACCACAGCAACAGACGATATAGTAACTAATTTAATCTACCAGCTAACAGCTCCCGTAAAATGGACGCAGTCTATTCAAGAAATGATCAAAGATGGTGCTACCGAATTTATCGAGGTTGGTCCAGGAAAGGCATTACAAGGTATGATTGGAAAAATAGATCGGAACATTCCAGTGAGTCAAGCTTCTATTGCAGATAGGATTTAGTCTTATCTGAAAACCTACAACATCAAGCCATCTTGAAAAACCTACTGTTTTTCTCGATGGCTTTGTTAGTTTATTGTGTTAATTGCTTTTGCCGAAAACAGCAGTTTTTACTCCTTGTACACCAGGTTTCACTACAAAAACAGAACCTGCCAGAGGATATTTTTCAATCTCTTCATCTGTCATATCTTGGGTTGCGGTTGTGATGTAAAGCTCGTCCAGATTCTCACCGCCAAAAGCGCAAGAAGTCACATTATGTGCTGGAACTTCAATTTTAGATAAAAGTTCGCCGCTTTTAGGGTCATAGTGGGCAACGATACCGCCGTCCCATAATCCAATCCAGAGCTGGTCATTTTCATCAATCGCCATACCGTCTGGATTTCCCAATTCTTCCGGAACTTCAACAACGACACGCTCGTTACTTATGGTACTGGTAGCGACATCATAATCAAAAGCTCGCACGTTATTGAGCTTGGTGTCTATATAATACATGGTCGATTTATCCTTTGTCCATACAATACCGTTAGATATACCTATACCGGTGAGCATCACGGTTGCGTTTCCTTCACCATCAATTTTGTACAGCTTACCCGTTCTAGCTTCTTGATCCCACGGCATAGATCCTACCCAGAAATTCCCATTAGGATCTACTTTGCCGTCATTAAATCGACCCGGAACTTCCGTGTCTGTGGTGTCTGAAAACAACTCAACAGCTCCAGTAGTCAAGTCAATGGAAAAAATTCCCTCTACCAAAGCGACCATCACTTTCTCATCATTTACGGAAACTACCGTTCCTACCACCGATCCTGTATCATAGGTTTTGTCTGTATTCGTTACTGGATCAAAAACATGCAGTTCCTTTCCAAAAATATCGATCCAATAAAGCCTCTGCGTTGCTGCATCCCATAAGGCGCCTTCACCTAGTTGAGCTTTGTATTGATAAGCCAATTCGGCTTGATCGGTTTTTACTTCGTTTTCTGATTGTGGCGTTTCTGGTTGCTTTTCAGACTGATTATCATTTTTGCAAGAGAAAAATAATACTGGCAAGATGAATAATAGGTATCTCATGTATTTGGATTGTTTTGAATGGCAAAAGATACTGCGCCATTCCATCAGAATGACCTCAGCGTCTGAATTATTTCGCTTTCTCGTCTGACAACAGGCAGGCGCGAAAGCAGTAAAATAAAAAAACGACCTCATTTGAGATCGCTTTTATTTTAATTTTTCAAAACAGTGTAGTTCTCGACTTCGCTCGAACTAACATCGTAACTACTAATTACAGCTCCAAAGCCTTCTTAACATCATTATCCATCAACAGCTCGATTGGGTTTTCTAGTGCTTCTTTGATGGCTACCAAGAAGCCGACAGATTCCTTACCGTCGATGATTCTGTGGTCGTAAGAAACGGCTAAGTACATCATAGGTCTTGCAACAATATCACCACCAATAACCACTGGTCGCTCGATGATGTTATGCATACCTAGGATCGCACTTTGTGGCGGATTGATAATAGGTGTACTCATCATACTACCAAAAACTCCACCATTTGTGATGGTAAACGTACCACCAGTCATTTCGTCCACGGTGATCTCACCGTCACGAGCTCGTAGTGCAAGGCGTTTTACTTCTTGTTCTACACCTCTAAAAGATAGATTCTCTGCATTTCTAATTACTGGTACCATCAATCCTTTAGGTCCTGATACAGCAATGGAAATGTCCTTAAAGTCATAAGACACCATTTCCTTACCGTCGATCATAGAATTAACTGCTGGATACATGTCTAATGCTCTTACCACTGCTTTTGTGAAGAAGGACATAAACCCTAGAGAAACGCCATGCTTAGCTTTGAAGGCGTCTTTATATTCTGTACGCAATGCAAAAATCGCGTGCATGTCTGCCTCGTTAAAAGTGGTGAGCATTGCTGTCTCATTCTTGGCACTTACCAGACGTTCTGCGACTTTTCTACGTAACATAGAAAGCTTGGAACGTGACTCGCCACGTGATCCATTTCCTGGAGTTCCCATGGATGCTTTTCCTTCTGCTTTTACGGCATCGTCTTTAGTGATGCGGCCATCACGACCAGAACCACTCACAGAATTGGCATCAATTCCTTTCTCATCAAGTACCTTTCTTGCAGCAGGACTAGGTGTACCGCTCGCATAAGTATCTTTGGCCTGATTAGGCTGTGGTGCCTTTTCAGAATTCTTTTTGTCCGCAGTTTTGTCGTCTTTTTTGGCGATCTCCTTTTCTGGAGCCTTGCCGCCACCTTCATCACCTTTACCCATGGACGATGGTGCTTTTTTAGCATCTTCTTCATTGCTATCTGCGTCAGACTTTTTGTCTGATGAGCCGCCAGCGTTAGGGTTTTCTGCTTCAGTATCGATAAGGCAGACGACAGCACCTACGGCAACAGCGTCTCCTTCTTCAGCTTTGAGAGTGATGATACCGCTGGCCTCTGCTGGTAATTCCAGTGTGGCCTTGTCGCTATCTACCTCTGCAATGGCTTGATCTTTTTCAACCCAGTCACCATCGGCAACCAGCCATTCTGCTATTTCTACTTCTGTAATCGACTCGCCCGGTGAGGGCACTTTCATTTCTAGAGCCATAATGCTATTTGTTGGTATTAAATACGTCTTCTATTACTCGTGCCTGTCTCGCTTTGGATCTCGTAGAGCTTCCACTAGCTGGTGCGGCATACATGTTTCTTGAGCACACGCGCCATGTTCTGGTTTCTGGCATGTGTAACATTAAATGGGAATAAGCTCCCATGTTGCGCGGTTCTTCCTGCGCCCATACGACATCCTTGGATCCGTATTTTTTGATCACTTCCTTGATCTGCTCCACCGGTAGCGGGAACAATTGTTCCACACGTACAAGGACAACGTCATTGCGGTCGTGTTCTTCTCTATATTCCAATAGATCATAGTAGAATTTACCACTGGTGAATACTAGGGTTTCCGCTTTCGCGAAAGCGTCACCATCCACATCGATCACTTCTTGAAAATGACCGTTGACAAACTCGTCAATAGAGCTCACTGCACGTGGGCTTCTCAACAATGATTTAGGCGTAAAAACGGTCAACGGCTTGCGGTAGTTGACCAGCATCTGGCGTCTCAACAAGTGAAACATGTTTGCTGGCGTCGTACAGTTTGCCATCCACATATTGTCTTTAGCACACAATTGTAGATAACGCTCCATTCTTGCACTGGAATGCTCTGCACCTTGGCCTTCATAACCATGTGGCAATAGCAATACCAGTCCGTTTTGATTTTTCCATTTGTCCTCGCCAGCACTGATGTACTGGTCAATCATGATTTGTGCACCGTTTGAGAAATCACCAAATTGTGCTTCCCAAATGGTCAAGGTCTCTGGCTGTGCCATGGCATAACCGTATTCAAAACCTACCACTCCATATTCTGAAAGGTGTGAATTGTAGATTTCCATCTTACCTTCTGCATCCAAGAAATTGTGCAGAATAAATTCGTGCTCGTGATTCTCGGATTTCACTACCGCATGACGGTGAGAAAAAGTACCACGTTCCACGTCCTGACCGCTCATTCTTACATTGTAGCCTTCCAGCATCAAGGAACCATAAGCTAGGTGCTCGCCCATGGCCCAATCCAATTTGTCCTCATCCCACATTTGCTGACGGGATTCTACAATCTTCTTGATCTTGCGGATGAAGTTCTCATCCTTAGGTAATGTTGATATAGTTTTAGTGATCTCTTCAAGGGTCTTTTTCTTCACGCCAGACTTGACGACCTTCATCATCATTTCTTCATCTGCCGTTTCATAACCTTCCCATTCATCCTGCATGAATGGCGTGATCACTGTATTTTCTTGTTTTCTGGAAGTGATCAATTGATCCTCCAATTTGTCTTTGTAGTCCTTCTCTAGATCTGCCACTGTATTTTCCTCAATGACTCCAGCTTTCAACAATTTATCTGCATAAATATCTCGCGGATTTTCATGCTTGCTGATAGCCTTATACAATTGTGGTTGCGTGAATCGTGGCTCGTCACCTTCATTGTGACCGTATTTTCTATAACCCAACAGGTCGATAAATACATCACTCTGGAACTGCATTCTATATTCAAATGCAAAGTTCATGGCGTGTACCACAGCTTCTGCATCGTCTGCATTAACGTGAAGTACAGGCGACAAAGTCACTTTGGCAATGTCGGTACAATAAGTACTGGATCTTGCATCTAGATAATTAGTGGTAAAACCTACCTGGTTGTTCACCACTAGGTGAATGGTACCAGCGGTTTTGTAGGCATCCAGTTTTGCCATTTGCACCACCTCATAAACCACGCCTTGCCCTGCGATCGCCGCATCACCGTGCAATACAATAGGCAATACTTTAGAAAAATCGTCTGGCGTGTGCATGTCTTGTTTTGCTCGTGCAATACCTTCTACTACAGCGCCTACGGTTTCTAAGTGTGATGGGTTGGGAACAATGTTGATGTTGATTTGATTCCCATTATCGGTTTTACGTTTGCTGGTGTAACCTAAGTGATACTTAACGTCACCATCAAAAATATCCTGCTCATAATCCTTACCATCAAATTCTGAAAAGATATCAGACACCGGCTTGCCGAAGATGTTACTCAACACATTCAAACGACCACGGTGCGCCATTCCCAGTACAAACTGATTCACGCCTTTATCTGCAGCGTTTTCAATCAAGCTGTCCAATGCAGGAATCAACGACTCGTTCCCTTCCAGAGAGAAACGTTTCTGTCCTACGTATTTTGTATGTAAAAAGGATTCAAAAGAAACAGCCTCATTAAGCTTCTTAAGAATCTGTAATTTTTGGGATTTATCAAATTCTGGATGGTTGTTGTTTCTATGCAACCAGCTCTGTATCCATTTGACCTGCTCTGGAGAACGCACATACATGTACTCTACACCAATACTCTCACAATACACTTGCTTCAAGTGATTGACAATATTCTTCAAGGTGGTTTTACCTAAACCGATCAATTCGCCAGATTCAAACTCTGTATTCAAATCTGCATCAGACAGTCCAAAGTTGGATAGTTCTAAAGTAGGCTCGTATTTGCGACGTTCCCTTACTGGGTTGGTTTTTGTAAATAAGTGACCACGAGTCCTGTAGCCATCAATAAGCTGGACGACCTCAAACTCCTTGCGCATCTTTTCAGACACGTCCACTGTTTTGGTCTCGCCTCTATCTTCATAAACTACCTGTACCTCACCATCACCAGCAGACTCCATTCCAAAATCAAAGCCTTGGAAAAATGCGCGCCACGATGGCTCCACGCGGTCTGGATTGATTAGATATTCATCGTAAAGTTGTGCAAAGAATGCAGTGTGTGCTGCATTTAGAAAAGAAAATTTATCCATAAATCTATCGGGAAAAGTCCCGTTTTCGATAATTATAGCAAAAGTAAAGAATTGGCTTTGTACGGCATAGCGTTTTGTATATTTATAACGATTGCACTATAACTTCAGACAATGGCTTCTATTTTTTCTAAAAAACTGATAATCACTTTACTTTTTGGGATCTCGATTTGCAGCAGCATGGTTGCTCAAGATGCTGGTTCAGACTTTTGGAATCGCGTGCGTTATGGAGGTAATCTAGGTCTCAATTTTAGCACTGGATACACCGCAATTCAAGTAGCACCGCAGGCGATCTATCAGGTCAATCCATATGTAGGCGTTGGCATTGGTCTCAATGGTAGTTATGTAAAGCGCAATTTTGATAACCGCAATGGCTTTAACGATGGGCTGGATTTTACCAGCACCATTCTAGGTGGTAGCCTTATCGGTATTTTTCAACCCATTCGTGAGATCCAACTCAGCTCTGATTTTGAATTGCTCAATGTGAATAGAAATTTTGAGGACGATCAATTTCTCGATGACAATTATTGGGTTCCTGCATTATTCCTGGGCGCTGGTTATTCTAATGGTCCTGTGGTCATAGGTGTTCGCTATGATGTATTGTTTAATGAGGATCGCAGCATTTATAGAAACGGGTTGCAGCCGTTTGCACGAGTGCTTTTTTAAGAGTTCGCTTTCGCGAAAGCGAAATCATCCCACACATCCCAACTCCTTTCCATGCAGGTGCTGCCCATCTTGTGGCCTCACTATGTTAATACGGTTTTAATGCGGTAATAATATGTGTTAATTATCAATCGGTATAGGCTTCCCTACGCCAGACTTATGATTAAATTAAGGGTAATTCCTACACAATGGTCGTATGTTGCTATTAGAAAACCAAAAAATTATGAAAAAGATATTTATAACAATGATTGCTGTTTCTCTAGCAATGACAGCATGTAAAGAAGAAAAAACGGATGAGACACTTGTGATGGAAGTCTATGATGAAGATGCCGCAACGGAAGATGATTCTGACGTCGTTGCTGTTGTAACCCGTGAAGATGCCGAAACGATGGCAAATGAAATGAAAACCAATGTGAATGTGGATAAGGATAACAACTTAACCATTACAGGTTTTGAGGAATATGGCCAGTTGCAAAATGATATTAAAAATCTTTCTACAAGTCCCAATCTAAGAGACAAGATGAATGGTGAAAAAGCATACGCTTCTTTTGAAACCTTTGTAGCACAAATGCCGGCTTATTTAAAAACTAATCTGGTAATGAAAGAAGTAAGTGACGTTAGAAATAGAATGGATCGCTTAAACGCTACCTTAAATAATGCTAATGCTACAGAAAGTGCTATCAAAAGCCGTATTGTAGATGTAGAAGAAGCGGTGCAGGACCTTAATGATGAGATTGTAGACATACGCCTAAGTCTTGAAAACGATACTTCCATAGATTATGATGCGTACAGAGATTTTGTAGACAATGTGAATTATGACGATGCTGGATATGTGACCATCATCAATTTTGATAATTACGCAAAAGTACAGGATGATCGCATAGCCTTATATGAAGCTGCAGACGACGAAAAAAACACCTATCAAAAAACCTTGAGAGCGAGTTTTAATGAGATGGTGAATAGAATGCCAGCCTACTTAAAAATTGACGATGTGATGGATGCTGTTGCAGATGTGCAAAAGGAGATGAAAGAGTATGAGATGGAGAAAAACAATGCCGAAACAGATCTTGATGAGAATCTAGAAAACCTAGAGGAAATTGACGAGGCATTATACGACCTAAACAAGGAACTGATCAAGTCACGTAAAAAATATGACGATCAAAAAAGTGATGCTATTGAAGAGTTTATGGAAGAATTCAACAGCAATAGCAATCAAACTATGAGTGAGCGTATTAAAGATGCTACTGAAGAGTATAACGAAGAGATGAACAATTAAAATTATTGTTGATGATTGGTTTGGGCTGGTACGCCAGCCCTTACTGATTCAATCGATACTTAATTTTGATCCATTCTCTGGATAAGAAACCTAGAATAATTCCATGTTCTAGGTTTTTTTCTTGGACATCGGCGAGATAATAGAGTTGCTGTAGCTTAGGGTCTCCATCTTCAATCGCCTCATTCAACAAGTCGATCAAGGCTGCTAAAAACTCTTGCGGATTATTCTCTACGATCGCATCATAACCAGATCGTTCCAGATCTTTATTCACCTGATTGCGGTACACCATAAAAATGTGATGTTTCGCTTCCAGCTGTTCTTGAATGCGCGCCAGTTCCATGGTTAACTTATTCTAGACATAAGATCTTGAGAGAACTTTTTCAAGATCGTTTTGTGCTCCTTTTCCATATCGAGTGACTCGATGGTTTTGAGGGCTTTTTGAGTGTAATCTTCAATCGCTTCCAGTGTGCGATTAGCGCCACCGCTATTGACAAAAAGTTCTTTTGCTCGGTCCTTTTTATCTTCAATTTCTTGATCGGTCAGACTGCGGTAGTCCTGAGCAAAAAGATCTTTTAGTTCTGTAGCAAAATCTTTGTTGTCGATGGATTTCAAATACAGATAGGTTTTCTTGTTTTCTCTAATATCACCACCTACTTCCTTTCCAAAAGTCTCTGGATCACCAAAGGCGTCCAGATAGTCATCCATCAATTGAAATGCCATTCCCAACTCGATACCATAGTTGTAGATTTTTTCCTGCTCTGCAATATTCTTTTGCGCAATAATCGCTCCCATTTGCAGGGCACAACCTACTAAAACTGATGTTTTGAGCTTGATCATCAATAGATATTCATCAACAGTAACATCATCCCTAGTTTCAAAATCCACGTCATACTGCTGGCCTTCACAAACCTCAAGGGCTGTCTTTGAAAATAGTTTGTTTAGATCGTAAAAGGTTTTTGGCTCATAGGATAGAAACTGTTGATAGGCCATGATCATCATCGCATCACCACTCAAAATACCGGTATTGACATCCCATTTTTTATGGACCGTAGCCTGGCCACGACGCAAGTCTGCAGCATCCATAATATCATCATGCAACAAGGTGAAGTTGTGAAAAACCTCAACGGCTACAGCGGCATCCATGGCACTGGTGACAGGCGCGCCATACATCTGCGCGCTCATCAAAGTCATTAATGGTCGCAATCGCTTGCCGCCTAGTTGCAGGATGTAATGTACGGGATCGTAAAGCCCGGCAGGCTCTGTTAAAGTTACCTTTTGCTGCAGGTATTCTAGAAATTGGGATCGCAAGTGTTCCATTGATGTCATGGTTTCAAAAATAGGCAAGGTTACATACATCTTCTATGAAAAATAGTCCAATGTTAAATAAATATAAAACTTTGGAAACTTTCTTAGTTTTTAAAGTTTCCTAGCTGTACTTTTGCAGCTTCAATTATGGAAACTAAAGAACTAATTTTAACGGAGTCGCTGGACATGTTCATCAACCATGGTTTCAAAAGTGTGACCATGGACGAGATTGCCAACAAGATGGGAATGAGTAAGAAGACGCTCTACACCCATTATAAAAACAAGAGCGAACTGGTCGCAGCCACCTCGTTGCACATGTGTCATCACATATGCAATGGTGTTGAAAAAATCTCTACCTGTGAGGACCGCAATCCCATTGAGGAGCTTTATGAGATCAAGAGCTATGTCATGCGGGAACTCAAAGGTGACAACACCTCTTCTATTTATCAGCTTCAAAAGTACTATCCTGAAATACACAAGCTGGTCAACAAACAGATGTATGATTTTATGGACAACTGTATCTATCGCAATGTAGAAAGAGGCATCGAGCTGGGACTTTACCGCGATAATATTGACAAGACCTTTGTTGCACGCATGTATTTTATTGGCATTCAAGGAATAAAGGATATTTCCATTTTTCCAGTAGATCAGTTCCCACAAGACAAACTGTACGATCAATATCTGGAATATCACCTGCGCGGTATCGTCACGCCTACCGGACGTAAAATATTGAACCAACTAACCCAATCAAACCACGACTAAATGAACAGATTATCCTATGTGACGTTGATTTTGATGTTTTTCGCTTTCGCGAAAGCGAACTCGCAACAAACCACAACTGGTCTGGAGAGTTATGCTTTCACTCTGGAAGAAGCCATCGATTTTGCGCTCAGCAACAACTACCAAGCCTTGAACGCCAAGCGAGATATCGCCGCAGCGCTCAAGCAAAAATGGGAAACTACAGCAACTGGCCTGCCGCAAGTCACTGGTACGGCAGACTATCAAAATCAGCTCAAACAACCCATCACGCCACTACCAGGAGAAATTGCTGGCGGCGAGCCTGGAACTTTTGTTCCCGTAGCATTCTCGCCTAAACAGAGTGCTAATCTTACGGCCACTCTTTCCCAGATCATCTTTGACGGTAGCTACATTGTGGCGCTGGAAGCCTCAAAAACATTCCTGGATTTTTCTGAAAATTCCAATAACAAGACTAAACTGGAAGTGCGCAAAGGTGTCATCAACGCTTATGGCGGCGTGCTATTATCCCAAGAAAACGTGGATATCGTAACCCGGAATCTTGAGACAGTAGAAAAAAACCTCAACGAGACTCGCAAGATTTACGAGAACGGACTTACTGAAGAAGAAGATGTCGAGCAATTACAAATCACATATTTACAGTTGACCAACCAGCTCAACAGCGCGCGTCGACAAACTGAGATTGCGATGAATATGCTCCAACTGGCTTTAGGAATTGACCTTAAGGAAACCATTACCTTAAAAGATGATTTGGAAAGTCTGGCCCTAAAAACCATCGATCCTGCGTTAACCAATGAGAACCTCAACCTGGAGCAAAGCGTGGATTATCAAATTGCTAGAAACCTTTCTGAACAACGCAGACTGGAATACAAACTGGAACGCAGCAAGGCGTTGCCTAAAGTCACTGCCTTTGTGAATTATGGGACGCAAGCATTTGATGATGATTTTGTGTTCTTTAATAGCAACACGCAATGGTTCCAACAGTCCATTGCTGGATTGAGCATTAACTGGCCCGTGTTTACTTCTTTTGGTAGAAAGGCGCGAGTGGATCGTGCAAAAATTGCATGGGATCAAGCATTGACAGATCAAGTGCGTGCAGAACAGGAAATTGAGTTGGAATATGAACGTGCCGTCAATGAATATCAACTGGCGATAGACACCTATTTCACAAGCAAACAAAATCTGCAGCTCGCAGAGCGCATTGAAAACAAAAACGAAATAAAATTTACAGAAGGTATCGCTACCAGCTTTGATTTGAGACAGGCACAAACCCAACTTTATGAAGCACAAAGCGAGTACCTCAACAGTATGTATCAGGTCATCACAAATAAGGCTGCCCTAGAGACCGTACTCAACACACCAGAATATCTAACCAACAATGACCAAGACTGATTCCATTATGAAAACTAAATATTTATACCTACTGTTATTGCCTGTAATCGTTGCCTGTGGTGGTGGCGAGCCCAGCGTGGACGAACTTATTGCCAACGGTGATACAGAATCGATCTCACAAAAGAAAACAGAATTACTCAACCAGAAGAAGGAACTGGAAGATGAGATCAAAGCCATTGAATCCTACCTGGACAAAAACAGTGTAAAAAAAGAAGGATCGCTCGTGAGTGTGGAACCTATCGAGGATACGTTGTTCAACCACTATATCGAGCTTCAAGGTAGTGTAGATACTAAACAAAACATTACCGTTAAGGCAGAAACTTCAGGAATACTGCAGCGCGTCTATGTGACTGAAGGTCAAAAGGTGTCTAAAGGACAAACTCTTGCCAAAATTGATGACGGTGGTCTCTCTCAACAGATCGAACAAATGAAAGTCCAGGCGCAACTCGCTAAAACGACATTTGAAAGACAAAAGAGATTGTGGGATCAAAACATAGGATCTGAAATTCAATACCTACAGGCAAAAGCTAACTATGAATCCCAACAAAATGCGATTAATTCCATGCAACAGCAACTTGCTAAATCTGTCGTGAAAGCACCATTTGCTGGAGTAATTGACAATGTAATGACAGAACAAGGCAATGTCGTGTCTCCTGGTATGACAGAACTTTTTAGACTTGTCAACCTAGATAACATGTACATCGAGGTAGAAGTGCCAGAAACCTACATTGCATCCATCAATGAAGGTACTGATGTGCAAATTGAATTCCCAGTTTTAGGTGAAAAAATGGACAGTAAAGTGCGTCAGGCCAGTTCATTCATCAATCCTGCCAACCGTTCGTTTTCTATTGAAGTTCCCGTAAAGAATGAAAAGAAGAACGTGAAGCCTAACCTAACGGCCAAGCTAAAAATCAACGACTACACTAACAAAGAGGCCATTTTGATTCCTCTTGCCGTGATTAGTGAAAATCAAGATGGTGAGCAATATGTGATGGTCGCCGTGGATCGTCAATCTGGAGATGATTTTGATACCGCTGTCGCGAAAAGGAAACTGATTAAAACCGGTAAAACAAGCGACAACATGATCGAGATCGTAAACGGTCTAGAAGTAGGCGATGTCATTATCGTTGAAGGAGCACGTAGCGTGAAGGACGATCAACAAATTAGAATAAAAGCATAACAATGGGAAAGAAAAGCGAAAAGGAATTTGGTCTCTCCTCATGGGCGATCAATAATTCCACGGTGATATGGATCATAATAGGCTTGGTTCTCGTATTGGGAATTCAAGGCTATTTTGCCATGCCTAGAGAAGACTATCCAGAGGTAAAAGAGACTAAAATCTACATATCCAGCGTCTACCCAGGTAACACTGCTGAAGACATTGAGCGACTCATCACAGAGCCTTTAGAGGACAAGTTAAAAAACCTCTCTAATGTGGTGGAGATTCTATCCACCTCACAAGAGGATTACTCCATCATCACGGTAGAGTTTGATGAAAAAGTAAGCGTTGAAGAGGCCAAACAAAAAGTAAAGGATGAAGTTGATGTAGAGACCTCTAATGAGGACTGGCCTACTTTCAATAATGCCAAGATTGAGCCCAACATTTTTGACCTCAAGCTGAGTGAAGAAATGCCTATCATGAACATCAACTTGCGTGGTGATTATACCGTACGCGAGCTCAAGGAATATGCAGAATACCTGCAGGATGAGATTGAAGGTCTGGACCAGATCAAAGAAGCCAGTATACGTGGTGCTCAAGAACTAGAGGTTGAAGTTGCTGTCGACATCTACAAAATGACGGCAGCTCAAGTGAGCTTTGATAATGTAATCAATGCCGTTTCTGGTGGTAATGCTACCATGAGTGCCGGTAACATCAAAACCGAAAGTCAGCGACGTACCATCCGTATTTTAGGAGAAATTACTCGACCTGACCAGCTGGAAAACTTTGTGGTCAAAAACGAGAAAGGACCTATTTACCTAACTGACATTGCAGAGGTTCACTTTCAAGAAGAAGATAAAACAACCTTCGCACGGGAATTTGGTGATCCAGTGGTGATGATTGATGTCAAAAAGCAATCTGGTAAAAACACCATTGAAGCTGCAGAAAGCATTCGGGAGATCATAGCCGCATCACAAGAAAACGACAGGATTCCAGATGATGTGGAGATCACTATTACGAACGATGGTTCCAGCCGTACGCTCAATCAAGTGGACGACCTTGTAAACAATATCATTTTTGGGGTGATTCTCGTGGTCACAGTTCTCATGTTCTTCTTAGGCTTTAGAAATGCCTTATTTGTTGGTTTTGCGATCCCTATGTCCATGCTTATGAGTTTTATTATTCTAAGCTTTTTAGGATACACCTTAAACACAATGATCCTTTTTGCCATGATTATGGGACTAGGAATGCTTGTGGATAATGGTATTGTGGTGGTTGAGAACGTCTACAGATTGATGGATGAAGAAGGAATGTCACGCATCAAAGCAGCAAAAATCGGTATCGGTGAAATCGCCGTGCCTATCATCATCTCGACATTGACTACCGTGGCGGCTTTTGTCCCAATCGGTTTATGGCCTGGCGTTATGGGAGAATTTATGAAGTATTTCCCTATCACACTTTCCATTGTGTTGGGTAGTTCACTGATAGTGGCCATATTCTTCAATTCCATGTTAGTGTCCAAGTTCATGAGTGTGGATGAGAAAAAGATTCCTTTCAAGAACTTGATTTACATCACGGCCATCATGGGCGGCATAGGAATACTCATCATGATTTTTGGTGGTGCGATACGCGGTATTGGATCTGTGATGGTGGTGACCGTTATTCTTTTATGGCTTTACAAATACGTGGTAAAAGGATGGACTCTAAGATTCCAGAAGAACACGTTGAAAAGACTGGACAATGCCTATGAGCGCTTTTTGAAATATGCCTTGAGAGGGAAAAAGCCCTACTATCTTACAGCAGGTATGTTGGTCATGTTTGTAACGGTGTTGTTCCTCTACTTTGGTGTATCTGTAGCTAGTGGTAGAACAAAAGTGGAATTCTTCCCAGAGAACAAACCCAACCAGATCATCGTTTATATTGAGTATCCTGAAGGTACCTCTATTGCCAAGACCAATAGGACTACCAAAGAGATTGAAGATGTCGTTTATGAAGTTCTCAATGATCCAGAATACATTGAAGACGGTGAAAACTTCCTAGTAGAAAGCGCCGTTTCCCAGGTAGGTGAAGGTGCCGGTAACCCACAAACAGATGGCGGTAGCGCTGCCGAAATGCCCAATAAAGGGAAAATAACGGCTTCCATGCGAGAATATAAATATCGTAATGGTAAAGACAGTGAGGTACTGCGTAAAAAGGTCCAAGAAGCCGTTCAAGGCAAATTTCCTGGTATCGCCATAAGTGTTGAAAAAGACCAAGCAGGACCACCAGCAGGTTATCCTGTGAATATTGAGCTTCAAGGTGAAGATTATGGTGAGCTTATCGCAACAGCAAACCGTATGGTGAAATTCTTGAATGAGAAAAACATCGCACCGGTAGACGAACTTAAAATCGATGTGAACAAAAGCAAGCCTGCTTTACAAGTCAAAGTCGATCGCGAGAAAGCAGGAGAATTAGGCATTAGCGCTGGACAAGTAGGACAGCAATTGCGCAGATCTATTTTTGGTGAAAAAGCTGGTGTCTACAAAAAGGATGGCGAGGATTATGACATCTATGTTAGATTCAATGACGAGAACCGCTATGATCGCAGTGCGCTATTCAATCAGCGTATTACGTTTAGAGATATGGCGAGCGGTCAGGTGCGTGAAGTGCCTGTAAGTGCAGTGACTACACAGGAGAATGTTAGCGGTTTTAGTGCCATCAAGCACAAGGACAACAAACGTGTGGTCACCGTGTACAGTGCGCTCAAACCAGGTTATACCGATGCTGGCGCCGCTGTGGCACAGATACAGAATGAGATGCTGGATTTTGAGAATCTTCCTGATGATATTAAAATCGACTATACTGGGCAGCTAGAAGAGCAAAACAAGCAGCAAGCATTCTTGATGACCGCACTTTTAGGCGGACTGGCTTTGATTTTCTTCATTCTCATCTTTCAGTTTAGCGGTATTTCAAAACCTACCATAATCATGATCTCCATCTTCCTAAGTTTTATTGGGGTATTCCTAGGCTTGATGATTACAGGATGGCCATTTGTGATCATGATGACCATGATGGGAATTATCTCGCTCGCTGGTATTGTGGTAAACAACAGTGTGGTTCTTATTGACTACGTGGACATTCTAAAACTTAAAAGACGTGAAGAGTTGGGAATCGATGATGACAAATACCTTATAAGTAAAGAGGATTCATTTAACGCGATCGTTCAAGCTGGAAAGGCCCGTTTGCGACCTGTATTACTTACGGCAATCACAACAGTTCTAGGACTTATACCACTGGCCATAGGTTTGAATATTGACTTCTTCTCGCTATTTAGTGAGTTTGATCCTAACATTTACATGGGTGGTGACAATGTGATTTTCTGGGGACCACTGGCCTGGACGGTAATCTTTGGATTGTTGTTTGCGACGTTCCTGACACTTATCATCATACCTGTATTGCTCTACTTGGTACACAGGGCAAAGCTAAGATTCCGTAGGAAGTTTGGGGACCAACCTGAAGAAGGTGAAGAAATCCCAACCCAAACGGCAGCATAACTTAAAAGTGCTTAAAAAGTAAATCCCAACCGGTTCATGGTTGGGATTTTTTTATTGTCCTCAATTCGGGAATGTGAGGTACTGTATTTATATCAAAGAGATGTTGAAGTAGTTCGCTTTCGCGAAAGCGAACCCTATTCAATCCTTACTACTTTTACTCGCTTTCCTCGTTATCGAACCTGCTCGCGTCGTATTCTGAATAGTACTGCTCTGCCACCTGAATGGTCACGTTCATAAGGTCTCTGGTCTCGAGCAACAAACCGAAGTATAGCGTGGTGTTTTTAGGAGACTCGTCAGTATTCTTTGTGCGCTTGACCTGCTTTTCAATCTTGCTGTCCACCAGTTGAAGCAACTCGCGCTTCTCGTAAATGATCTTCTCAAGACCGCTAAATTCCTTAGACTTAAAGATCTTTTTAGAATCGTCAAAAATCTTCTGAATGCGCTCAATGATCTCTTTTAAATCCTTGATCTGCGTAAACTTAAGGCTCTTGTGATTGTTGTTGATGTGGTCTGTACTGGAACGCGAGATGTATTCCAACGACTGGGAAATATCCTGTAAATGTCCCAACACGTCGATGTAGAATTTACTGGCTCCTATACTTTTTTCATCAAGGTTTTTGATAAAAAAGTAGATGTTGTTGCGCAAACCATCGATTTCTACCGCCAGTTTTTTGGTGGCCTTGCGACCCGATTTAAGACTACCCAGATCTTGGGTAATCAATCCTTCCAGCGTGTTGCTATACATATCTCTAGCACGTTTAAAGACGGTAGCGACCGTTTCAGAGCTTTCCTCGATAATTCCTTGTATGGTGTTGCTTTCGGCCTTTTGAAGCTCGTCAGTCACCTTTTGTTGTGTCTGTGATCGCTTGTGCATGATAAAACTGCGTGTGATCAAGACCACGGCAAGAACGACCAATCCTATAATAGCATAAAAGCCACCCCAATAAATGATATAGGCAAATATCGCAGCTGCGGTAAACGCACTAAAGGCAGTAAAGAACCAACCACCTATTACGTTAAGAACTCCAGCAATACGGTACACCGCGCTTTCTGTTCCCCAAGCTTTATCTGCCAGCGAGGTTCCCATAGCCACCATAAAGGTCACATAAGTCGTGGATAATGGTAACTTATAGGATGTTGCCAAAGAAATAAGTATACTTGCCACCATTAGGTTGACTGACGCTCTAACGTAGTCAAAGGCCGGTTTATCTGCATTTTTTGAAACGATTCCCAGCGATGGTGCCTTCTCAAATCTTTTTGAGATGTAGGCACTTGCTTTGGCAGGCATGATGCGTTCAACGCCTTCGGCGGCTAGAATGGAGTAACGTACAAGGTATCTAGACAAGGCGTTAGATTTGAAACGCTCTGTACCGCTGTCTTGTCTCGCGAGGTCTACAGAAGTCTTCACTACCGCTTGGGCTTTAGACGAGAACCATAAAGTCAATACCATTACAACACCCGCGAGTAGTAATAACCATCTCTGGCTAGGCAGTTGACCTGCAAGTGCATCCATGGTAAAGTCTGCTGGCGAACCTGCTGCAGACCATACGTTGTAGGCATCGTAGGCACCTATTGGCACACCAATGAAATTCACAAGGTCATTACCGGCAAAAGCCATCGCAAGACCAAAGGTTCCCAAAATGATAATCAGTTTATAGATATCCCATTTCAAGACGTACACATAGATCAAACTGAATACCAACCAAAATATGAATCCATAACCTAAAGTGGTATAAACGTCTGTCGTGTAATCAAATATAAAATTAAGCGCGCCCAGGTCTGCGCCTTTAAGTCCTTTGACAAGGATGAAGTAATACAAGCTGGTTAGGGAAAGACCGCCAAAAATACCGGCCAGAAAAGCGGGTCTTTTGCTGTAATTAAAGGTCAGCATCAATCGCGATAAAAACTGCACCAGCGCACCTATAGTAAAGGCAATAACCACCGATAGTAGGATGCCGCTAACAATCTCTATGGCCGTATCACTGGCGATATACTTGCCCAGATCCAGAAAAGTCTCTGTGTCGCTCTCGCCTATCTTGAGCAACGACATACAAACCGCGGCACCCAACAATTCAAAAACGATGGAAACCGTAGTGGATGTAGGCAATCCCATACTGTTGAAGAAGTCCAACAAGAGGACGTCTGTAATCATCACAGCCATAAAGACGATCATGATCTCGTCAAAGTAGAACTCACCTGGATTAAAGATTCCCTTACGTGCCACTTCCATCATACCGCTGCTGGATAGCGCGCCCAGCGCGATTCCCAGACTGGCAATGATCATGATGGTCTTGAAGCTTATGGCCTTGGAACCTATGGCACTGTTCAAGAAGTTTACCGCATCATTACTAACACCAACAACAAGGTCAGTGATCGCCAGACCGGCGAGAATGATGAGCATGTAGATATAAATGTCTCCCATTTTTATAGAAATATTAATCCGCAAAAATGGTCTTTTGCTGGAACTTGTACGTTATGATAAGGTTATAAATATAGGAGTGTTTTAGTTCGCTTTCACGAAAGCGTATTCCATACCAGCTTTACCGCAATAAAAAAGCTGCCCATTTGAAGGCAGCTTTCTTTAAATTAACATGCAGGATGTCTTTATTGATACTTAGTTTCTAGTCCAACCTGCACCCCAAGTGGCATAATCTGTACCTGTTGCATTTGCAGAGGTACCTTTTATAACATCAGCTTGAGTTGGTGCTGGGTTTGCGGTTCCTACTCCAGTTTCAAATCCATAAGAATACTCTGTAGTCACGTTTGTAAAGGCTACATCAGTAAACAATAAGTCGTCTGGTATGTTATCGCTTGTTCTGAAGGCAGACTCGTCATCTTCTACTACAACACCTCTACCTGTGTTTGATATTACGACATTTGTGAAGATTCCGCCAGATCCTGCACGAACTCTAAATGCTCTACTGTTGTCATTGTTACCAACAATACTTACGTTGCTCACGGTTGGTCTTGATAGTAAAGAAGTGTCTTCTAGAGAGAAATCTGTATTGAAACCATCCATTTCAAATCCACTGTCTCCATCTGCACTAGCTAGCTGCTCTACATAAACGTTAGACAAGTTACCTCTATAACCTTCTGTCCAGTCAATAGAATCGTCCTCTGCTCCAACTACTGAAACAAAATCAAGATTTACCGTACCACCAAAGAATTCGACACCATCATCGGATCCTAGGTAAACCTGAACGTGATCGATACTTGTTCCATTTCCAACTGCGTATAAAGAAAGACCGTTCAATTCTGCATTTCCGTCGATTGCTCCACCTGCATATTCAATACGTAGGTAAGAAATAGTTCCAGAATTATCAGCTACTTCATTACCACCATAAGAAAGTTGTCCAACTTCAGAAGTTGCAGTGTCTGTAGAACCAGCAGCAGTCGAATTGATAGGTGCATTTCCTAATATGATCAAGCCACCCCAATCTCCAGATTGAGGATCTGCTGCTGCAGAAGTCAATACGATAGGATTGCTTTGAGTACCGCGAGCATCAATTCTTGCTCCTTGCTGTATTGCGATATACGCATTAACACCTACTGGCTGTGCTTTAAGTGTAGTACCTGCAGGAATAGTAAGCGTGGTACCTCTACTCATCAACAATGGACCATTGATAAGATATTCTGTGTTTGCATCTAGTGTTAGATTCTCTGTGTAGACACCGCTAATATTCACAGCACCACTCGTACCTGTACCGCCATTATTTATGTTGATTACGATATCTGCAGTATCATCGCTCGTACAATTAGTAAGTGCAATAGCAGATAAAAACAGTATTAAAAGTTTATTCAGTTTCATTGCTTCAGTTTTTATTGATTATTTGATTGTTTTAGAATTTATATTTAAGACTCATGCCTAAGTTCACACCAACTTTAAAGCTACTTATGGTGATATCACCACTACTGGTTTCTTCTCTAACATACTCGATGTCAGGATTAAGTAGGTTTTTAGCGCTAAATTTCAGACTTAAGTTTTCAGATAAAGGACTGCTCCATACAAAATCAAGAGTCGTCACTGATTTTTCTACTATATCTCCCAAAGAACCAGCACCAATCGCAGAAATACGATCACTAAAATAGGATGCCACTAGCGATGCAGTAGGTTTGTAGGTATTAAAGGTTGGAGTATAAGTCAAGTCTGCATTGAATATAAATGGAGACGCGCCCTGCAGTTCAATCTCATCACGGTCGAAGGACGTGGTATAAGTCACGTTATCTCCTGATATATTTTTAAGATCCTGAGTGGTATGCGTGTAAGCCATGTTAAGGCCAGCAACTAATACATTGTCATCCTCTTGATCTTTGATGACTCCAATTCTAGTTTCCAATTCAACACCTACAACATCTGCACTATCACCAGTCCTGAAATAACGCTGTGTCCCAGTAGCATCTGCTGCAACAACTCTGTTGACAGGATCGTTAATTTGTTTGTAAAAACCTCCAACAGACAGCACTTCTGACTTATTGAAAAACCATTCAAATTTTAAGTCAACATTGTTAATGGTTGAGTAAGTTGGGCCGCTACCATCTCTACCACCAAGTAAGTCTGGGTTACCACCATATCTAACGGTTACATCTTCATAGACAAAAGGTGCCACTTCTTTAAACTCTGGTAATGAGGCTGTCTGACTGTATGATCCTCTCAAGTTGATATCATCAGTTAAGGCATATTTCAAGTTCAAGCTAGGTAACAAGATGTTTTCATAAACACTTCTCAAGCCTGGATCATTAGGTGGTAAATTCACTACGTCGTAAGTAATGCTTTGATCCCACGTTTCAAAGCGTAATCCTGGGATTACTAATAATTTACCTATGTTGATTTCTGCATTTGCGCTAACACCTTGGTAGCTCATCTCACCGTTATAGATATTTTCTGGCAGTCCTGGAACATTCGTGTTTCCAATTTCATTAGAAATAGGATTGAGTACTACAGTATTATAAACGCCATTCCCATCTGTATTTAGGTTATTCAAGTTGAAGATCGCATCAAGATTATTGACGTGAAGAACTGGAACGTCGCTTCCATTAAGTTCTACCTCATACCCATATCTATAAGACGTAAAATCTCTCTCCTTTACCTTACCGCTATAGCGCAGATTAAGCTTGACTTTATCATTTAATTTTTTCTCTACGTTAAGAAAACCAGTCCATTCGTCATCCTGAACTGCCTGAGTAAATCTCTGGTTATCAAAGGCAATGTTTGAGAATAAATTTGGATTTGTTGTAGGGTCATTATCAAGGGCAAACTGATAATCCTCAAGCGTATTTCTACGTCTGTCTGGTTCGTCAGAAAAAACTTTGTTGTACGCAGCTCCCCAATTGATTGTCCAACTATCTGTCACTTCATGCTCACCTAATAATTGGGTTACGTGAACTCTGTCTTGGTTGAACTGTGTGTTTCTTACAAAATATCCATCTTCACTATCGTTAGCATCACGATTAAAACCTAAACCATTGATACCATAATTAGAAACCTCATTTGCTGATTTGTTTACAAACAAATTCACCAACTTAAATCGATTATAGCTATCAATACTAAAATCAATGTTAGCCTGTGCGGTAGTTCTTGCCGTATAACTAAATTCTTCGACTGCAGGAAAGTCCACCTTTAGAACGTTTGTATAATCGCGCGCTACACCAGTCTGGAAATAAGAACCATTAGAAAAACTTGCAGATCCATAAATACTCAATCTCATATCGTTATTAAACTTAATGGTATGACCACCATCAATACTCGCGTCAATGTTCACTGGAGCATATCCATCTACTGGATCAAGACCATGGGATAATAAAACAGCAAATGGATCATTGTCATATTTATTGTAGTAACCAAAGAAACTCGCGCCATCCATTCTTAGAAAATCCTCTCCTATGGCATTAGTATTTGCACCACTTCCCAGTGAAATGTTGATGAAACTATTACCCGTATGTTTTTTAGATCTTACATTCACATTTCCTGCAGAAAAATCTCCAAAGAAACGGACGTCATATGCCTTACTCACATCAATACTCTCAATAACATCAGAAGAGAAAATATCAAGATCAATGTTTTTCTTATTCACATCAGTTGATGGAAGTGATAAACCATTTAAGGAGGAGTTTTGGTAGCGGTCACCTAAGCCTCGAACATAAACATTGCTGCTGCTTTCCTGTTTTGATACTCCAGATATTTTTGCAACTGCTCCAGAGGCATCACTTACCCCTTTTTGAGAAAGCTCTTCTGCACCAATAGACTGTACGATCGTTACTGATTTCTTTTGCTCTTGTAGCAAAGCCTCTGCGCTCTCGCGGGATTTCGTCACTGTTATGGATACCGCATCTAGAGATGCAGCCTCTGCACTCATCGCTACATCAACGGTTGTGGTAAATCCGTTTCTCACGACCACATCTGGGATCTCCACTGTCTTCATACCTACAAAGGAAACTACAAGAGTGTAAGTTCCTGCAGGAGCTGTGATGGTATACTTACCATCAATATCTGATTGAGCGCCATAGTTAGTGCCCTTTAATACCACAGACGCAAACGACACTGGTTCATCTGCAGTTTGAGAATCTTTGTCTGTAAGCAACCCATTTACCTTACCTGTTTGGGCAGAAGCCACCACAGTTATAAAAAAAGATAAAATGAAAATCAATCTGTTCATTACGCTTCGTTTTGAGGTTACAAAAAAACAATCTTAATGCACTTGGATAGGTTATTACAGTATTAGCTTTATGATCGGGATTGTTAAGAAACGGTTAAGCCATGTTATGCCCTTCATTTACCTTATGGTACTTATATTGCAACAAAAAATAATATGAACTGGCTACAGCTCCTTTCTCTTAAAAAACATGGCGACACCACGCCCAGGGACAGAAAGGATCAGGACGATTTGCGACTGGGTTTTGAGGTGGATTATGACCGTATTATTTTTTCCTCACAGTTCCGCAGTCTGCAGGATAAAACGCAGGTAATTCCTTTAAGCCAGACGGGTTTTGTGCATACAAGGTTGACGCATAGCCTAGAGGTTTCGGTAGTAGGGCGATCCTTGGGTCGTATGGCTGGAAAGCACCTGCTGGAAAAGCATCCAGAATTACAGGAAAACGGGTACCAGCATCAGGATTTTGGCGCCATTGTGGCAGCAGCAGCGCTGGCTCACGATATAGGAAATCCACCCTTCGGTCACAGTGGTGAAAAGGCTATAGGCAGTTATTTTGCCAGTGAGAAGGGAAATGCTTTGATGAGTTCGCTTTCGCGAAAGCAACAACAAGACCTGCTTGATTTTGAAGGAAATGCCAATGGATATCACCTGCTTAACAAAACGGTAGCTGGATCGCCAGGTGGTCTTAGACTTTCTTATGCGACCTTAGGAGCCTTTGTGAAATACCCGAAAGAGTCTTTGCCAAAGAAGCCCACCACACACATATCTCAAAAGAAATATGGAATTTTCCAGGCAGATGTGGAACATTTCAACGATGTCGCTCTAGAACTAGGACTTAATTCCACAGATGAGAATCAGCCATTTCATCGCCATCCATTGACCTACCTGGTTGAGGCTGCAGATGATATTTGCTACACTATTATTGATTTTGAAGATGCCATCAACTTAGGCCACATTGCCGAAGATCATGCGCTGGAACTGCTCATCAATCTCGTACGAGACAACATAAAAACGGACACCTACACGGCTCTGACCACCACGGCAGATCGCATCGCATATTTAAGATCTCTAGCCATTGGTAGCCTAATTACGGATTGCGTCAATGTATTTATGGACAGGCAAAATGCTCTATTGGATGGCAGTCTCACTACATCTCTTACAGATTTGTCCAGGTTCAAGCCACAAATTGAGGATATACTTTCCATTACTAGAGAGCAACTGTACCGCCATCCAGATGTAGTGGAGAAGGAAATTGCGGGATACAAGATATTGACGTCTATCCTTGACGCCGTAATCACAGCGAGTGTCAATCATTTGAATGGTCAAGTCTCCAGTTACGATCGATTGATTTTGGAAATTTTACCCGCATCCGCATTAGTTTCAGAAGGTCTATACGACAGATTACTAGCGGCTTGCTGTTATGTGGCATCACTCACTGATACCAAATCTTCCCGATTATTTCACATCATCAACGGGAAAATTTAAGATTATCATAAAACTGAGACCATACCATTCCCGTACCTTTAAATAATAAAATTTACAAATGAAAAAAATTATTCTCGCGTTCGTTTCTGTTGCGTTAGTAGCTTTTGTTACTTTCTTACTTATCGATTTTTCCTCTAATGACGGAGAAATCGATGTGATGAAACAAAAACGTGATAAACACAGAAATTTTCTTGCAGAATCGCCATTCAATGAAACAAAAAACCTCACTAAAACCGAGAGAAAGAAATTAGGCCTTCCTCCTAACGCTTACAATGAAAGACTTTGGGAGCTCACCATGAATCCAGATCTTGGGTATCCTACACCTTTTAAAGTTGAACCTTATGACGTTAATTTAATTCAACAAAAAGCAAGTCCTGGCTCAGTTACATCACCGTGGATAGAGCGTGGCCCTCTAAATGTTGGTGGTCGTACAAGAGTAGTGTTTTTTGATCCAAACGACGTCGGTGACAATAATGGTGATGGTGTGGACTATAATAGAGTATTTGCTGGTGGCGTAGGTGGTGGTCTATGGGTAAATAACAATATCAATAGCTTGACAAGTCAATGGAGTATTGTCTCTGGATTGGCTGCGAATTTGAGTGTAAGTGCATATGCAATAGATCCTAACGATTCCCAGACAATATATATAGGTACTGGAGAGCAATATACAGATGGCGCTGCAATAGGTAGTGGACTCTATAGAAGTATAGATGGTGGAGTCAACTGGGAAAATGTAGAAATTGAAGTCGCGGGTGATGAAAGTACGAGTAATGATGAATCTTTATTTAAAGCTGGAATTTTTCATATAAATGATATTATTGCAAGAGATGTTAGTGGCACAACTGAAGTATATGTCGCTGTTGGAGCAAGTCTATATTCTAGCCCCAATTTCAGCACTCAAAACCCGGTAAATTTTTTAGGCTTACGCAATGCAGGTATTTATCGCAGTATAGATAACGGTCAAAATTGGGCTAGAAACGAAAGCGCTATTTTAAAGATATTTACAGAAGATGGGAGATTCCCAGTTATACCTAACGATTTTGAGCTTTCAGCGGATGGAACTTTATATATGGGTTCCATTAATAGTCCAGGGATCAACACTGGTGGTGGTAGGATTTACAGAAGTGTAAATGGAACAACATGGAGTTTAGCTCAAAATATTGCAGGAGCTAGTCGCGTAGAAATTGCAACCTCTGCAACGGATTCTGACAAAATCTATGCTTTGGCTAATGTAACTGGTCAAGCAGATATATTCGTCACAGAAAATGGATTCTCAACTTTTTCCAATCTTAATGAACCTGATGATGCAGATAATGGGATTCCAGCGTCAGATTTTACTAGAGGACAGGCATTTTATGATTTAGTTATTGAAGTTAATCCAACTAATGATGACGAAGTTTATGTAGGTGGTATAAACATTCATCGTACGAGAAATGGCGGCGACACCTGGCAACAAATGTCAAAATGGTCTCAAAATCCTAACATGAACCAATTAAATGTACCTTTCGTTCATGCAGACATTCATGCAATCTCATTTCAACCCAATAATGTCAATAGAGCTTTAATAGGCTCTGATGGTGGTGTTTCTTTGGCTTTAAATTTAAATAAGAGCGTATTATCAGAAAATGATATTCAAAACAGAAATTTTGGATATAACGTAACACAATTTTACTATGGTGACATCAACCAAGTTGATTTTGAGGATGGAGATGATTTTTTAGGAGGAACGCAGGATAATGGTTCTCCTGTGATAGACAGGTCAGTCGTAGGACCATTAATTTCTCAATCTTTTGATCCTCTAGGAGGTGATGGTTCTTACAGCGCAATAGATGATGAAGGCGGTTATGCCATCCTAGGATATACTAGTAGAACTCATGCCTATTTTGAATATCCAATAACTCAATCGAGCTCTAGCTACTTTATATCTGACGAGAACGACGGTGATTTTATCAACGTAGCAGAACTTGATAGCCGTTTTGATATTCTTTTTGCTAATTCCAGAACATCAAGTGGTGCTAACTCAATCACTGCATGTCAATTAGGAGACAGTTCTGCTGAATGTACTGAAATAGTAGCTGGAGCAATTTCTCAAGGAAGACCTACTGCGATGACCGCATCACCTTTTTCTACCGGCAGCCCGACATTATTTGTTGGATCTCAAGATTCAAGATTTTTCAAAATTACAAATGCAAATTCCTCCACAGCAAGAACGGTGACCAACTTGACAGGTCCAGATTTTCTAGGTAGTGTGTCTGATATTGAGTTTGGAGAGACAGAATTGGAAATCTATGTTACCTTCCATAACTACGGTGTTAATAACGTGTGGTTCACCAACGATGGCGGGCTAACTTGGGCACAAAAGGATGGTAACCTTCCTGATATACCCGTGAAAGCTATTTTGAGAAACCCATTAGTGCCTAATGAGGTGATCATAGGTACTCAGCAAGGTATTTTTTCCACCACTGATTTTGATAGTGCAAGTCCTACCTGGACACCATCCATGAATGGTATGACTAATGTTCCTGTTTACGACTTAGACTTAAGAACTGCAGACAATACCGTTCTAGCGACCACTCATGGAAGAGGTTTGTTCACCGGTAAGTTCACTGCAGATACTGCCAGCATAACGGCGACTATAGATGAAAATCAATTAAAAGTGTTTCCAACTCAAGCTACCTCAGAGATATTTATTTCTACTAAGCTGAACTACAACAACGCAGATATTACCATTTTCAATCTTAATGGTCAGCAAGTGTATCAGCAAAAGAAATCCTTGTCTTCCAGCCGTCAACGCATTGACGTTTCTGGATTAAGCACTGGATTGTATCTATTGAAGGTGCGCGGCAACGGCATTGACCAGACCGTCAAATTCGTCAAGGAGTAATTAAAGGCTTTTGATAAGTCTCAACAAGGTCTCACGATCGATTCCTGCTATTTGTTGCAGGTCGCTTGTGGGACCTTGTTCTATAAAAGAATCTGGTAAACCTAGTTTGTGGATGGATCCTTTGTACGCTTTCGCGAAAGCGTAATCTCCAACAGTACTACCCATTCCACCTACCATGGTGCCATCCTCAATCGTGATAACATGATCATGATTTTCAAAAAGACTATCCAGCTGACTCTTATCCAACGGCTTCAAGAACCTCAAATCTAAATGTGTGATATCGAGCTTTTCTGAACCGATCAATTCTTGAACCATGACGCCTATAGTTCCTATACTGATCACTGCAACCTGTTTCCCTTTTTGCAGTAATCTAGATTGTCCTATTTCCAATTTTGAAAAAGACTTTTTCCAATCTAAAATAGACCCGCGACCTCGCGGATAACGTATGGCAATAGGAAGGTCCAAGCCCAATTGTGCGGTGTACATCATATCGCGCAATTCAATGGCGTCCATGGGTGCGGCGATAATCAAATCAGGAATACAATTAAGAAAGGCCAAATCGAAGGCACCGTGATGTGTCGCACCGTCTTGACCCACTAATCCAGCGCGGTCCAGACAAAACACGACTGGTAACTTTTGCAATGCGACATCATGGATCACCTGATCGTAGGCGCGCTGTAAAAAGGTGGAATAAATATTACAAAAAGGAATCAGTCCTTGGGCTGCCATTCCGGCTGCGAGCGTCACCGCATGTTGCTCTGCAATGCCCACATCAAAAGCACGATCTGGTAACGCATCCATCATGATTTTCATGGAGCTACCCGTCGGCATCGCCGGTGTGATTCCCACGATCTTTTCATTTTGTTGCGCCAGTTCTAATAGCGTATGCCCAAATACATCCTGAAACTTAGGCGGTAACTTACTGTCATCTTTGGTAGGAATATCACCGGTAATTTTATCAAACTTTCCAGGCGCATGGTACCGCACTTGATCAAGTTCGGCTTGTTTGAGGCCTTTGCCTTTTGTGGTTCGCACATGCAACAGTCGCGGTCCATCGAGAGTTTTTTGCCTTTCTAATTCCTTAACTAAGGCTGGAAGATCATGACCATCGATAGGTCCTGAATAATCAAAATTGAGGGATTCAAAAATGTTATCGCGACCTGTTTCCTTACCGCTTTTTGTTTTAGTCAAGTAATCTTTGAGCGCACCAACCGCCGGATCAATCCCTATCGCATTGTCATTAAGAATCACGAGCAAATCGGCACCGCTCACGCCAGCATGGTTGAGTGCCTCAAAGGCCATACCGCTGGCAATACTCGCATCGCCCACCACGGCAATATGCTTGTGGGATTCGGCTTTTAACTGGCTCGCCATCGCCATACCTAGCGCAGCGCTTATTGCTGTAGAACTGTGACCTACACCAAAGGTATCGTACTCACTTTCCGATCGCTTTGGGAATCCAGAAATGCCACCTAGTTCACGATTGGTGTGAAACACATCGCGGCGACCCGTCAATATTTTATGCCCATAAGCCTGATGGCCTACATCCCAAACCAGTAGATCTTGCGGTGTATCAAACACATAATGTAATGCAATGGTAAGCTCGACAACGCCCAAACTAGCGCCCAGATGACCTTCCTTTGCAGCCACAGCGGCGATGATAAACGCTCTCAATTCTTGAGCTAGAATGAGGAGTTCGCTTTCGCGAAAGCGTCTTAAATCAACCGGTGAATCAATCTGTGAAAGTAGGTTTTGTGCCATGATTCAAAGGTAATTCTTATTGAAACTGAATGCGAACTCCTATCTGAAATTTGAATTTCTTATTTCAGAATCCGTTGGAAGTTGTAATTACACGTACATTTATATCATGCTAGAACCTTTTGACGACGCCGTTTTCATGAAGAAAGCCCTGCAAGAGGCAGAAGCTGCACTGGATCGCGGAGAAATTCCTGTGGGTGCCGTAATCGTCACCGATAACCGCATCATCGCCAAAGGTCACAACCTCACAGAAACCCTAACAGACGTCACGGCTCATGCCGAAATGCAAGCCATCACCGCTGGATCCAGTTTTCTAGGTGGTAAATACTTAAAAGATTGCACGCTGTATGTAACGCTGGAGCCTTGCCAGATGTGTGCGGGCGCCTTGTACTGGTCTCAAATTTCAAGAATCGTCTTTGGTGCCAGTGATGACCATCGCGGGTATCGCAAAATGGGAACGCAGTTGCACCCAAAAACACAAGTTAGCCATGGGATTTTAGCCAGTGAATGTTCGCAAATTCTGGATGATTTTTTTAAAGCTAGAAGACGGTTGAACTAGTTCCACCTGCTTTTATCATCCCAATCCTCATCTTCTTCCTCTTCCTGCTCTTCTTTACTCTTGTTATTGAAGTTGAATTTTGACAAATCCTTGTTCTTGTATCGCACTACAATAAACGCAGGCATCAATATGAGAAACATAAACAAGGTAGAAAAGCCGACAAGTTTGTTCCCTAATACAGGATCGCCATTATTCACAAAATAAAAACCCAATCCTATCACACCTAGCGTGCATAGAAGAAGAATCCCAATAAATTTTGTGGCGTTCAAGTTAGGCTCTGGATTTATTTAGACGGTCACTTTCAAGTTAAGTTCCTTCAACTGCTCATCGTCAATTTTTGATGGTGCGTCAATCATGACATCACGGCCATTATTGTTTTTAGGGAACGCGATAAAATCACGTATGGTTTCCTGACCACCTAAAATGGACACCAATCGGTCAAAGCCAAAAGCCAGTCCTGCGTGCGGTGGCGCTCCATATTCAAAAGCATCCATCAAAAAGCCAAATTGCGCTCGAGCTTCTTCTGGTGTGAATCCTAGATGATCAAACATCAAAGACTGCAGTTTTTTATCAAATATCCTTACAGATCCGCCACCTATCTCGTTACCGTTAAGGACAAGGTCGTAGGCATTTGCTCTCACATTTCCAGGATCTGTTGATAGTTTCTCGATATCTTCTGGTTTGGGCGATGTAAATGGATGGTGCATCGCGTGGTAGCGGTTGGTTTCTTCATCCCATTCCAGCAATGGGAAATCCACTACCCATAATGGAGCAAATTCATCGGCTTTTCTTAGGCCTAGACGCTCTGCCATTTCCATTCTTAGGGCACTCAATTGCGCTCTAGTTTTGTTAGCTGGTCCAGAAAGTACACATATCAAATCGCCTGGTTGTGCGCCAGTGGCTTCAGCCCATTGAGCAAGATCTTCCTGATTGTAAAACTTGTCAACACTGGACTTGAAAGTACCGTCTTCGTTGTATTTGGCATAGACCATTCCCATAGCGCCTACCTGTGGGCGCTTTACCCAGTCGATCAATCCGTCGATTTCCTTTCTAGTCATGGATGCACCGCTAGGAACTGCGATGGCGACAACTAATTCGGCTTCATTGAAGATTTTGAAGTCTCTCGCTTTCGCGAAAGCGGAAATATCTCCAAACTCCATCCCAAAACGAATGTCTGGTTTATCGTTACCGTACTTCTCCATCGCCTGCTGGTAGGTCATGCGAGGAAATTCTGTCACATCCACATTTTTCACTTTTTTAAGCAAGTGGCGTGTCATCTCTTCAAAAATATTGAGCACATCTTCCTGCTCTACAAAGGACATCTCGCAGTCAATTTGCGTAAACTCTGGCTGGCGATCTGCTCGCAAATCCTCATCCCTAAAGCATTTCACGATCTGGAAATATTTGTCCAATCCACCTACCATAAGCAGTTGCTTAAAGGTTTGTGGCGATTGTGGTAGGGCATAAAATTGGCCTTCATTCATTCTGGATGGCACCACAAAATCACGGGCACCTTCTGGAGTGGATTTGATCAGCACTGGTGTTTCCACCTCAACAAAATCTTTACCTGCAAGGAAATTGCGCACCTCCATGGCAACCTTGGAACGGAAGATCAGATTCTCACGCACAGGATTGCGACGTATATCCAGATAACGGTATTTCATACGCAGTTCCTCACCACCATCGGTTTTATCCTCTATGGTAAAAGGCGGCGTTTTTGACTCGCTCAATACTTTGAGTTCGTTTACAAGAATCTCGACATCGCCAGTAGGCATTTTGTCGTTTTTAGATTCACGTTCAATAACGGTTCCTTTGACCTGGATCACAAACTCGCGTCCTAGTTTTTGAGCTTGTTCGAGTACAGCTTTGTCGGAACGTTCTTCATCAAAGATCAATTGCGTGATGCCGTATCGATCTCTTAAATCTACCCAAACCATGAATCCTTTATCGCGGCTCTTTTGAACCCAACCGGCAAGTGTAACTTCCTTATTGATATCGCTGGAGCGCAAGCTGCCACAATCGTGTGATCTGTACATAATTAATTCTTGTAATAAGCCTGCAAAAATAAGCCGATTCTACCCATTTTATAGCTTAAACATACAGAGAATAGCTACCAAAATAGTTCAAAACCCTATTTAACGGTGTTTAATATTTATGTTTAACTGTTGATTGTCAGCGGTTTGTATACGTAATGTAAATTTAATGTTATCTAATGATGTATTTAATGTATATTTATGTTTAAATTTGAATGAATTAAACGGCATAACTATGAAGAATTTATTGATCCTATCTGTGATGATGTTAAGCATGATCACATTTGCACAAGAAGTTAAGCCCAAATTTGACCAGTTAAAAGATGGCAAGATTGCGGCAACTTATTTCCACGAAGATGGAACCATAGCCCAACAAGGCTTTTTCCTGAACAACAAACGACACGGTGAGTGGATAAGCTACAACAAAGAAGGCCAGAAGACAGCGCAGGCAGAATTCGATAACGGTAAGAAAACTGGAAAATGGTTTATCTGGAACGGTGATGAATTGACTGAGGTTGATTACCAAAACAACCAGATTGCATCTGTAAACACGTGGATCGATAAAGATCCAGTAGCAAGCAACAAGCCGTAATTGGTAAAAACACATTTAGTAAAAACCGCCTTTCTTATTTGAAAGGCGGTTTTTTTGTAGAACCGTTTTAAAAATGATACAGTGCACTGCAATTTATATGCACTTTTAACGACTTAATCTTAACACAGTTTTGTTTAATAAAATATGCAGAAACATTAAACAGACTGTATCTTTACCTAAAGAATTGATATTATGGCGACTGTGAAGAAAACGACTACAAAAAAGACGACCCAAAAAAAGGAAATCAATCGTCAAGATGTGATTACCGCTTATATGGAATACGTGCTTGAGCATGAGAAGACTCCTAAAAGTGTGTTCAAATTTGCTAAGGATAACAACATGACTGAAGCCGATTTCTACGGTTTTTTTGGAAGTTTTGAAGGTTTACGCAAAGAGATCTGGAATACCTTCTTTACCATGACCATGGATGTGGCTCATAAAAGCGAGGATTACCACAGCTTTTCCAACCGTGAGAAAATGCTCACCTTTTTCTATACGTTCTTTGAATTATTAACACTCAACCGCAGTTATGTCCTGTTTGCATTGCAAGAGAACCAGCACATGATGAGCAAGATGGAACAGCTTAAAGGTTTGCGCAAACACGTGAAAGGTTTTGCCAAAGAATTGATTCAGGATCGTAATGAGAACAAGACCAACATCCTTTTGGAACGCTCTGAAACTATATATAGCGAAGGTGCATGGGTTCAAATGTTATTCCTACTCAAATTCTGGATGGACGACGACAGTGCTGGTTTTGAGAAAACAGATATGGCGATCGAGAAGTCGGTCAATACCATTTTTGATGTTTTTGATAACACACCACTAGATGCTGTCTTTGATTTTGGAAAGTTTTTGTGGAAAGAGCGAATGGCCTAAACTTATTTCCATCGGCTAAATTTTAAATATTACTGACTGTAGGTTGAAAATGATTTTAGAAAAGTTCGCTTTCGCGCCTGCCTGTCGGCAGACAGGAAAGCGATAACATCAACCAACAGCAGCACAAGATTCAGTGATCTGAATTCATAATCAAGCAATGAAAACACTAGATAAAATACCCACCAGCAAAATAAGTCGCACAACAGAGCTTGTGAAGACTGGAGTGAAAATAGGTGGGAATTATCTTAAATATTATTCCAAGAAGGCTGTTTATCCAGGCATGGATCGCAGTGAGCTGGATGAAAATAATGCCAGCGATATTTATGACGGCTTGAAGAGTCTTAAGGGCAGCGCGCTCAAGGTCGCACAAATGCTGTCCATGGATAAAAGTTTATTGCCTGGCGCGTATGTAGAAAAGTTTAGCCTGGCTCAGTTTAGTGTGCCACCACTATCGGCACCGCTGGTACGCAAAACGTTCAAGCGCTATCAAGGAGCTTTTCCTGAAGAGATCTACGATACTTTTTCTAAGGATTCCATCAATGCCGCGAGCATTGGGCAAGTTCATAAAGCTACTAAAAACGGTAAGGAGCTCGCAGTTAAGATTCAGTATCCTGGTGTTGCAGATTCCATAAGTAGTGACCTTGCGATGGTAAAGCCTATTGCTATCAAGATGTTCAACTTAAAGGGTGAAGATTCCAAAAGATACTTTGCCGAGGTTGAAGACAAGCTCCTAGAAGAAACCGATTACAATCTTGAAGTTGAGCAAAGCATCGCTATAACTGAGGCTTGCTCGCACATACCTCATTTACATTTCCCTGAATACTACCCAGATCTATCCAGTAAACGCATCATCACGATGGACTGGATGAACGGCCAGCACTTGAGCGAATTTGCCCTAACCGAATTTGCTCAAGAAACTGGCAACAAACTGGGACAGACGTTATGGGATTTTTATATGTTCCAGATGCACGGCCTAAAAGCAGTTCATGCTGATCCACATCCTGGGAATTTCTTGATCTCAGAAAACAATGAGTTGATTGCGATTGACTTTGGTTGTATCAAGCAAATTCCAGATGAATTTTATCAGCCGTACTTTGAACTAGCGGTTCCTGCAAGTATCAATAATCCTGAAATCTTTGAGCAGAAACTTTATCAATTAGAGATTTTACGTGAGGACGATAGCGAGAAGGAAGTAAAGTATTTCTCTGCGTTGTTTCACGAGATGTTGAGTTTGTTTACCAAACCATTTCAAGAAGAAACCTTCAATTTTGCAGATGAATCCTTCTGGGATCAGATCAGTTCGCTTAGCGAGAAATACAGTAACGATAAAGAGTTGCGTAAAATGAATGGTAATCGTGGTAGCAAGCACTTTTTATACATTAACCGTACGTTCTTTGGTCTTTATAATTTGTTGCATGATCTAAAGGCAACCGTGAATACTCGGGATTATGTGCAGTATCTAAAAGACAAAGGATTTAAGAACCATCCAGCTTTATAAAGGATTTATTTATAAAACAAGAAACGCCGCGGATTGCGGCGTTTCTTGTTTTCTGCGATATTCAAGTTTTTTTTGAACTAATCCTTATAAACCTCACCGTCTTTCATCACAAACTTGACGTCATTAAGTGTAGCCACATTCTTTTCAGGATTATCTGAAACAGCGATAATATCTGCAAAAAAGCCTTTTTGCACTTGACCTATCTGGTCTTCCATCTGTAGGATTTTCGCAGGTGTGATGGTCGCACTTTGAATCGCTTCCATGGCGGGCATTCCTGCTTCTACCATATAACCAAACTCCATTGCGTTTTTACCGTGCTTAAACACGCCTGCATCAGTTCCAAAAACGATAGGTACACCACGTTTGTAGGCACGACCGAAGGTTCCCTGAATTTGCGGACCAACTGCTTTTGCTTTAGGCACAACGATGTCTGGATAAAAACCATCTTCTTCAGCTTTCATGGCGACTTCTTTTCCGGCAGTGATCGTTGGAACTAGATAACAGTTCATTTTTTTCATCAGGTCCATAGTTTCCTCGCTCATGTAAGTACCATGCTCAATGGTTTTAACGCCACCTTCTACCGCGCGACGCATTCCTTCATCACCATGGGCATGTGCCGCCACGTGAAAACCATAATCTGCTGCGGTGCTAGTGATTGCTTTGATTTCTTCAACAGTAAATTGCGGATTGCTACCATTTTTGGCGACGCTCAAGACGCCACCAGTAGCAGTAATCTTAATGCAATCGGCACCATTTTTATAGCGGTGACGCACGGCTTCACGAGCTTGGTCAGCACCATCGGCTACTCCTTCACGTGGTCCAGGATTTCCCATAAATGCTGCATTACCACCGTTGGTGGGATCTGCGTGACCGCCAGTGGTAGCGATGGATTTTCCAGCCGTGAAGATTCTAGGACCTACTAGCTTTCCTTTATTGATGGCATCTCTCAAGCTAATGTTGATACCGCTACCGCCTAAATCACGTACGGTTGTAAATCCCTTCATCAAAGTAGTTTCTGCAAAAGCGACCGAGTTGTACGCCACATCTGCTGGATCGTCAACAAATTTTGATATGTACGCCTGTGGATTATATTCCGTTTCCATGTGGACGTGCATGTCCGTCAGGCCTGGCAGTACCCATTGGTTTTTAAAATCAAAATATTTGACATCTTGAGGTATGGCGGCATAGCCTTTAGAAACATCTGTAATTTCAGTACCGCTCACCTTGATCGTCATCTCATCCAACCACTTACCAGATTTTGTGTCCAGTAAATGACCTGCATGAATAAATGTAGTGGTTTGTTGGGCAAACGCAGTAAAACTCAGCATTACCGAAAAGAGAAACGCAAATAGATGTCTCATGTTAGGATTTTAAAGTTTAATTATAGAGTTGTTTATAAGTTCCTTTACCGTCTGCCGGCAGGCAGACGCGAAAGCGAAAAAAACTACCCATTCACAAAGTCAATAACGGTTTTAGTAATAAAAGCGATCTGCTCGTCATCCAGCTCTGTATGCATAGGCAACGAGATACATTCTTGAACCAGCTTGTTCGTCACAGGGAAATCAGCCTCGTTGTAGCGCTCGTCCTGATACGCTTTTTGTTTGTGTAGCGGGATTGGGTAATAGACACCACATGGAATCCCTTTTTCATTCAAGTGCTTGACCAGTGCGTCGCGATCTGCATCCTTGATGATCAAGGTATATTGATGGAACACGTGGCAATCGCAGTTATCGCAAATAAGCGGTGTGATGATTTTTTCTTCCTGCGCAAAAGCAGCGGTGTATTTTCTTGCTGCACTGCGTCTCGCGTCATTGTAATCGTTCAAGTGGCGCAACTTAATGCGCAACACGGCCGCCTGCATGGAATCCAGTCTTGAATTGACACCAACCACATCGTGGTGGTATCGCTCATACATACCATGGTTGACAATCCCACGTATGGTGTGCGCTAGATCATCATCATTGGTAAAAATAGCACCACCATCGCCGTAACAACCTAGATTCTTAGAAGGGAAAAATGAAGTCGTTCCTGCATGGCCTATGGTTCCCGTTTTGGACTTTGAACCGTTGGAATGCATGAAATTGGCACCTATTCCTTGAGCGTTGTCCTCAATGACATAAAGATCGTTTTCTTCGGCAAGCTTCATGATCTCGTCCATATTTGCTGCTAAACCAAATAAATGCACCGGTACGATGGCTTTCGTTTTAGGAGTAATAGCACGTTTAACGGCCTCTATGTCGATATTGAAATCAAAAGGATTCACGTCGACTAGAACCGGCGTGAGTTGTAGCAATGCAATGACTTCTACCGTGGCAGCAAACGTAAAATCTGCAGTAATAACCTCGTCGCCAGGCTTGAGCCCCAATCCCATCATGGCAATTTGCAAGGCATCGGTACCGTTGGCACATGGAATCACGTGTTTCACGTTGAGATATTCCTCGAGTTCTTTTTGAAAAGCGTGTACCTCTGGTCCATTGATAAAAGCGGTCGTCTCAATGACATCCATCACGTTTTTATCAACTTCTGGTTTGATCTTTTCATACTGACCTTTTAGGTCTACCATTTGAATCTTGCGCATGCGATTTTCTAGATTAACAGCTGTAAACAGCGACATTATTGTAAAAATACGATATAAGTAGCGCATCACCCAACGGCTATTTTATGCTATTTTTACTGCCTATGCCTATTTTAAAAAGTTTGTATGATACGGGTTCCGCTTTCGCGAAAGCGGCACTTCCCATCGCAGGTTTCTTTAACAAGAAAATGAAGCTGGGATCACAAGGTCGGGAACGATCCTGGGACATTCTGGACACCAAAGTTAAGAGCACGATACCAAAAATCTGGGTGCACGTGGCTTCTCTAGGTGAATATGAACAAGTGGTACCGATCTTAGAAAAATTGAACCGAAGGAAATATCAGGTGGTACTCACCTTTTTCTCACCATCTGGATACGAGAATAAAAAGAACACCCAACTTGCTGATGTGGTTTGTTACCTGCCTATTGATGCGGTGTCAAACGTTTCAAAGTTTATGGGTCTGGTCGAGCCATCGCTGGCCATAATGGTCAAATATGAGTTCTGGCCCAATTATTTGAATGCGCTCAAGTCGCATAAAATTCCCACCATTCTAATAAGCGGAATCTTTAGAGAAAAGATGAGTTTCCATAAATGGTACGGCTCGTGGATGACCAGCTCTTTAGAAGCCTTTGACCATTTTTTCCTGCAAAATGAATCGTCCTTAAGAGAGCTCAAAAAGCTGGGTTTTGAAAACGCCAGTGTAAGTGGCGACACGAGATTTGATCGCGCCAGCCAGCTTATTGAACGAGATAATCGCATACCAGCATTGGAAAAATTCATCAACGGCAAGCCTTGTCTTGTGGTAGGCAGTAGCTGGCCCAAGGATATTGAGGTGATGAAAAAATGGCTTGTAGAGAATGACAAGACAAAAGAGATCAAAGTGATCATCGCACCGCATGAGGTGCATGAAGAAAAGGTAACAGAGTTAGAAAATAGTCTGCCCTTTGACACCTTGCGATGGACAGAAACCAAAGTTCACGAGAAGTTACTGACTTCCAACAAGAGCGTTCTTGTCATAGACACCATAGGATTACTCACTAAAATATACAGCTATGCAGATGTGGCCTATGTAGGTGGCGCCATGGATAATTCTGGCCTGCATAATATTTTAGAGGCAGCCACCTTTGGCGTTCCTGTTATGATCGGGAAGAATTATGACAAGTATCCTGAAGCTGGAAAACTGGAAGATCTAGGTGGACTTTTCTCCATATCTAACGCGCAGGATTTTGCAGATACGGTCAACAAGCTATTTGAGGATGATTTTTTAAGGGAGAAAACAGGCATGGTTTGTGGGCATTGGGTCAATAGCAACACCGGCGCGACAAATCACGTGCTCGAACACTTAAAAATCATTGATGAAGAACTTATTACTTCTTAGCTTACTTTGTACTGCCGTTCTCTCGAACGCACAAAAGATCACGCTCTTGGACTCGATTTCAAAAGAGCCGGTTTCTTTTGCGACCATCAGCTTTGGTAATGGGAAAGGCACCTTTGCAGATGGCGATGGAGTGTTTACGCTTTCGCGAAAGCGATATCCAGACGTAGATTCTCTAACAGTATCATCCATAGGTTATGAAGACTTGAAGGTTGCTACAGCAAATGTGGTTGATGAGCTGTACATGAATCCATCAACAGCGCAGATGGATGCGATTGTGGTACTTGCAAAACTGGAAGGAAAATTTAAGGAAGAAGAGATTGATGCGATCGTTCATGACAATTATTTTGATTGCTGGCTACCTACCGTAGAATCTGAAATTGCGGTAAAATTTGAACGACAGGATGGACGCCGCACATTGATCAAAACCCTACAAATACCGGTTGTTCTTGAAGAAAGTCAGGCCAGTAAAAAGGGAAAGCTGCGAGCATTTTCTACCATGTTTAGGGTGCAATTCTACAACGTCAACGGCGATGGTTCACCTACTAGACAATCCAATTATCCTGCGCAAACTTTTGTGATCACTCAAGAAACCGACGAGATCCATGAACTGGATGTAGAGGAACTGGGAATTCAAATTCCAGAAAACGGAATTTTTGCCGCTATTCAAGTGTTGGGATACACTTATCCGGATGGAAGATTGATAGACGCCAAAAAATATAGAGAGATCAAAACCCGCCGCGGTATGGAAAAAGTGTCCACGACCTATAGGCCACTCTTACCGTTTACCGATGAAATTGATGGTAAGCAAACCTGGGTACGTCGTATTTTTTTCAACAACAAAACCTGGCAGCTTTTTGACCTGACTTACAACCCCAACAGCAAGCTGGTAAGATCTGGTCATGACAATTACGGAATGGGTGCGGTTCTTAAGGTGTACGAGCCAAAAGATTAAACCGTCACGGCCTTATTGAGATATTTTCTAAAAGGCAACATTTCCTTGTATATCTCTACACACTTTTCCTTGAAATCATCCTGCATGACTTCTTTTTGAGTCACATCATGTTTTACTGCAAAACTCTTACGTCGCAGTAGATCTATGTGTTCATGATCTTGTGAATAGCCCTTGGGCGAGGTCTTGAGTTTATTCTCATCTTCAATCATTTCACCAAAGGTTTGCATAAAAGACTTTTTAGCCATGATCTTCTTGAATTCGGCACCATTATAGTCGATAGCGTCGCGTATTGAGTCAAGGGTTTCCTTTTTGGGATTGTAAAAACCGCCAGCGATAAAAGAGCCATTGGTTCCTAAATGGATATAAAAATCACCTTGTTTACCATTTTCTGATAGATCCAGTCCAGCGCCAAAATGGTCTTTATATATAGGTTTATTGGGATGATAAAGTAGATTATTGTTGATACGGTTGATGGCTCTTTTGCCTTCGGTAGAATGATAGTCTTTGTCTATTTTGCCTAGTTCTGCATCCAGCTCATTGAGCCAGCATTTATACCAGTCGCGCACTTCTTCATAGGTGTCGCGATGTGCATCCATCCATTCCTTGTTGTTATTTTTTTGTAGCTCTCTTAAGAAAGAAAACATTTTATGAAAACTCATCTACTTTTTGCTATAAAGATAGAAATGAGACAATTAAATTGTTAATAAGTTGTGAGAACATTAGTAAAAGTTTTGAGCAAAAAAAATACTTTTGCCGCTTTAATCATTTAATCATCAACCATGAAAAAAGTTGTATTAACCCTAGCGGTATTTGCTACATGTGCTACTGCATTCACCTCTTGTCGTGAGACTGAAACTGAGACTATCGTTAGAGAAGTAGAAGTTGAAACAGAAGAGGCTACTGAAGAAGCTGGCGGAATTCTTGAAAGAGCTGGAGAAAAAGCTGATCAAGAAGTAAACAAAGAAATCGATCAGGCTATCGACGAGATAGGCGACGATAACTAATCGATCGTAGAATATTGCCGTTAGGCAGTGATCTTGATCGACAATTATATATTTATCATCATTTAACTTAAAAACTATTACAATGAAAAAATTAAACTTATTATTTATCGCTCTTTTTGCAGTTGCTTTATTCACTACTTCTTGTAGAGAAGAAACTACAGTTGAAGAAACTAACATCGAAGAATCTATGGAAGAAGTAGGTGAAGATATGGAAGATGCTGCAGAAGATGTAGAGGACGCTGTTGAAGATGGCGCTCAAGAAGTTGAAGACGAAGTAGAAGGAAACGATGACGCTGCTTAATTAAGCGTTTGTTATCTCATACTTAAAAGCTGTCCCAAAAAGACAGCTTTTTTAATTTAACAAAAACCCTGTAAAACGTCACAATATTTTATATTTACCCCTTAACCAAAAACTTTTTTATTATGAAAAAATTAAACTTACTCTTCATTGCACTATTCACAGTGGCATTATTCACTACTTCTTGTAGAGATGAGGCAGATAGTGCAGAAGAAAAAATGGAGCAAATGTCTGACGACATGGAAGATGCTGCAGACGATGTAGAAGAGGCAATGGAAGAGCGTGCTGACGAATTAGATGAGCAAGCTGAAGAAGTTGAAGATGCAATGGACGATCGCGCTGATGATCTAGAAGATGCAGCAGACGACATGTAAAAACCACGTGTTTTTATAATCCCTATAGAAAAGCTGTCTCTCGAGACGGCTTTTTTGCTTTTGTTACCATTGGTTTGCCCTACAATAATTTATATTTAGCATTGTTGGGTTTGATCACTATAGTGATCGATTATCAAGCTGAGTTATATTTAAAATAAACAAAGCTTTCCAATTACTAGAAATAAAAAACCGCGACGAGTACGACGCACAAAATTAAAAACCATGAAAAGACTATTTATTGCTTGCGCATTATGCGCGATACTTGCACCGGCATTGAACAGCTGTCGTGAAGAAAAAGAAATCGAGGTAGAAACATTAGCACCAGATGCAGATGATAGCAGCGATGATGGCTACGACACAAACCCTACACCTAGTGATCCAGATTAAATTAAATCATACATCATAAAAAAGGAACCTAATCAGGTTCCTTTTTTTATGCTTGCAATCTCGTCTCTTAAACTATCGAGTCCTTGTTTGAGCGATATCATCGCCTCTTGGCCTTCATGAACATCCAGGTCAAAACTCAATTTTGAATTGACTTCCCAAAGTTCAGATATCTCTGCCACGTCCTGCTCGATAATAGGATATTCATTGTTCAGGGAAATAAGCATCACGCGCTCTTGTGAATCTTTACGCAACTTCTTTACAACGACAGTGTCACTGGTAACAACGACATGGATCTTACCGTCGTTTGCCTGGCGTAAGCTTTCTACCGCACGACCCATCACCCATTCATTAGGCTGTAAAACGGGCAACATGCTATCGCCCTTTACCTGGAATGCGCGGTAACTTCCTTCTCTATATTGTGGTAACGGTATATTAAAAGCCGGCAACTCATTGAACCAGTCCGTATCCTGTAGATTATTGGCATAACCAGCACTAGCCTTGATAGGCACCATAATCATATTCTCTCGCTCACTTACATCCATGGTGATGATTTTGGGAGCCGTGCTTTGGCTGGTTTCCAGATGCTTGTTATAACTATTTCCATACAACCATAAAGGGTTGATGTTGAACTGGCGTAACAGCTCGGTCACGATCTTACCCGTGATCTTCTTTTTACCACGTTCAATGTCTGCCGTGGATGATCCCGCATCTAGCATTTGTGCAAACTCGGCCTGCGTTTTACCTAGGCCTTCACGTACCATTTTGAAGCGCTGTGCCTCTATAGAAATATCTTGTCCCATAATTCAAATATACTCCTTTTGGGAATTATTCCAATTTTAACACTGGAATATTTCCATATATTAGGAATTATTCCATACTTTTGAAGTGTAAACAGAACTATTCCTAGGAATATTTCCAAAACCTAAAGTTATGTGTGGAAGAGCATCAGTTATAACACCAGCAGCGTTGTTGGAGCAGCGTTTTAATGCCGCTTTCGCGAAAGCGGAACAACTATCAGAAAATGTGAACATAAGTGCCGGCAATAAAATACCGGTAATCACCAGTGCAAGACCCAACCACATACAGATGTTCACCTTAGGTTTTACGCCACACTGGGCACACAAGCAAACCTACATGATCAATGCCAGGGCAGAAGGAAGCTACAACCCCAACAACGATCCCAACTATGATGGACCGGCAGGTATCTTCCAGAAGCCTATGTTTAGACACGCCATCAAGTCACAACGATGCCTTGTACTTGTAGATGCATTCATTGAAGGTCCTAAACTGGAAAAACTCAACAAACCACATCTGGTTTACCCTAATAAGGATCGTGGGCCATTTGCACTAGCTGGCATCTATGATGTATGGCAACATCCCTTAACTGGTGAGCAGCATCATACCGTTGCCATAGTGACCACGGCTGCTAACAGGCTTACACAACGTATAGGCCACCATCGTGCACCAGTGGTATTGACTAGAAAACAAGAAGAAGAATGGCTGGATAAGGATCTTTCCACGGCAAGATTGTCCAGTATCATGAAGCCATTTGATGATAAGGGATTCAATGCCTACCCTATCTCGCAAAAAATCAAGAATCCAGAACAAAATGGATTGGAATTGTTAAAGCCTATAGGCGAGAAACTCTTTAAGGATTATGACCGCAGTTTATACGAGCGTTTGAAGTATGTTGAAGAAAAACCGTTTACCATACGTGAGGAGCGACTCGTGGCTGGAGATCAATTTGTATTGTTTTAAATAATGGTGATGGACATTGAGCACATAAAAGCAGATCTAGCCCTAAGAGTCCAGAACTTGATGGCTTCCAGGCGCAAAGCAAACTCCACTATTCCACTTAAAACCTGGAAGGATAAAGTGGCAGATGCGGATAACCTGGTCAAAAAAGTATACGAGACCTTGTATGAAATATTACAGACGAACGGTATCGAGTTCTCCAGCAATAAAGAGCTGGATGGATTGATCAGTATGCTGGAGCCCAGCGTCAACGATATCATCATCAAAAACATAGAGGACTAGAACCACCTCTCATTATTTGAAATACCGGCAACCTCACAGTAAAAACTGTGAGGTTTTTTGACCACTTATTTTAAAAATACCAATACCGAGTAACTATCATGGCTGACAAGAATATCATGCATATTGATCTGGATACATTTTATGTTTCGGTAGAGCGTAAGATGGATGCACGGCTTAAAAACAAACCGCTTCTAGTAGGTGGTACCAGTGATCGTGGTGTGGTGGCTGCCTGTAGTTATGAGACGCGTGGTTATGGCGTCCATAGTGGTATGTCCATGAAGCTGGCACGACAGTTGTGTCCAGAAGCCATTGTCATACGCGGTAATGCAGGCACCTATTCCAAACACTCTGACGAGGTGACTGAAATCATCAAAGAACAGACACCGCTCTTTGAAAAATCCAGCATTGATGAGTTCTATGCAGACCTCACAGGAATAGATAAATTCCACGGCTGCTATAAACTAGCCAGTGAGGTGCGCAGCAAAATCATTAAAGAGACTGGTTTGCCTATATCCTTTGGACTGTCTATCAATAAGGTGGTTTCAAAAATTGCGACTGGTGAGGCAAAACCCAATAACCAGCTTATGATAGAGCATGGGCATGAAAAACAATTCATGGCACCATTATCCATTAAGAAAATACCGCAAGTAGGCGATAAAACCTATCAAACCTTGAGGCATCTGGGCGTGAGAAGAATTCACACGATCCAGGAAATGTCAGAAGAGATGCTCATCAACGTACTGGGCAAAAACGGCAGCCTTATCTGGCGCCGAGCGCAAGGTGTCGATAATAGACCCGTGATTGCATTCAATGAGCGCAAGTCCATCAGTACAGAACGTACGTTTGACAATGACACCATAGACGTCAAAAAGCTCAAGTCCATATTGATTGCGATGACAGAAAATCTGGCCTATCAATTGCGCCGTGGCGATAAACTCACGGCATGCATCAATGTGAAAATCAAATATTCTGATTTTAATACCTATTCCAAACAAATGCGCATTCCCTTTTGCAGTGCAGACCACATATTGATTCCTAAAATATTGGACCTTTTTGACAAGCTGTACAACCGCAGGGTTTTGGTGCGTCTTATTGGAATACGCTTCTCGCATCTTGTAAGCGGTCATTATCAAATCAACTTGTTTGAAGATGACGAAAGTGCGTTGAATCTATATAGTGCCCTAGATAAAATCAGGGAAAAATATGGAGATCGTATGGTGGTGAAAGCCGCTGGAATGGAGGCTAGAACCATAGGTAGAATGGTCAACCCGTTCAACGGTTTGCCGCCAGTAGTTCTAGCGCATAGAAAACAGTAGAGAGTAAAGAGTAAGCAAAAACTTACTCGAGCGTAGTCAAGAGCTACCTAGAAGTAAAATGTTTAAGCCATTTGTCCATTGTAGATAAGCTTGTTTTTAAAAATGTACCTGAATAACCACACCTATTATTCCATGCGATACGGCACCTTTGATGAAGAGGCGCTCATCGACCTTGCGATAAAAAGTGGGCTGGAAACCATTGTACTGACAGACATCAACAACACCAGCGCCTGTCTCAACTTTGTGCGCCTGCTGGAGAACAAGCCGCAAAAACCGGTAATAGGTATCGACTTTCGTAATGATCACCAGCAGTTGTATGTAGGACTTGCAAAAAACAACGCTGGCTTTCAAGAACTCAATGATTTTTTGTCACCGCACCTTCACGGCAAGACAGCCCTGCCAGAGATCGCGCCAGCATTTGAAAATTGTTTTGTCATTTACCCACTGGAGAAAGTGGTAGCGTTGAGGAAAACTCGCTTTCGCGAAAGCGAATTCATAGGAGTCTCCATAACAAGCCTACGTAAACTGCCCTTTACCGATTATCTCAAGTACAAGGATAAATTGGTGATCCTGCAGCCCGTAACGTTTAGAAACAAGAAGGATTTTAACGCACACCGATTGCTGCGCTGCATCGACCTGAATATTCTCTTGAGCCAGTTGCCCACACAACAACAAGGCACTGAAGCTGATAAAATGATTCCTGTTGATGAACTGGAAGCCCTGTTTAGCGAGTATCCATTCATCATTGAAAACACCAAAAAACTGCTGGACCAGTGCAGCATAAGTTTTGATTACGACAAGTCGCAACTCAATGCTAACCAGAAGACCTACCACCGCAACGGTACACCAGAAGAAAACTCTAAAGCAGATTTCAAACTGCTCCAGCAACTGGCTCAGGAAGGAATCCCATTGCGGTACGGCGCATCGACACCAGATATTGACGCACGCATAGAAAAGGAAATCACCACTGTGGTAAAAAAGGGATTTGTTGCCTATTTCCTGATCAATTGGCGCATTTGTCAATATGCTCGTGAGCAAGGTTATTTCTATGTAGGTCGTGGTAGTGGCGCTAACAGTATCCTTGCCTACCTATTACAAATCACCGAGGTCGATCCCATTGAGCTGGATCTATATTTTGAGCGGTTCATCAATGATTACCGTACCAGCCCACCAGATTTTGACCTTGATTTTTCCTGGGACGACCGTGAGGACATGACCCGATTCATCTTTGAGGAATTCGGGAAGCGAGCTAATGTCGCGTTGCAGGGAACCTATGTCACTTTTCAGTATCGTGCGGTGCTGCGAGAATTGGGTAAAGTATTTGGATTGCCGCGGGCAGATATTGACATGCTCACCTCTGGAAACTGGAATTTTACACTACTGGACCACATGCACCAGCTGGTGATCAAGTATTCCAAATATTTGATGGACATGCCCAACTATACCAGCATTCACGCTGGCGGTATTCTCATTACAGAGCGTCCCATTCACTATTATAGCGCCACCAACCTGCCGCCCAAAGGTTATCCTACCGTACAGTTTGACATGCACATTGCAGAGGATGCCGGCATCCACAAGTTTGATATCCTGGCACAGCGCGGTCTGGGAAAAATAAGGGACGCCATCCAGATCATTAAGAACAATCAGCCAGATGCTGTACTGGCAGATGTGCGTCGTGACGTAAAAAAGTTTATGAAGGACGAGAGCATCAACGCCATGATCTCACGCGCAAAATGCATAGGTTGTTTTTACATCGAGTCACCAGCGATGCGCATGCTTTTGAGTAAACTGGCCACCAATGATTATATAGGACTAGTCGCAGCCAGCTCTGTCATCAGGCCTGGCGTGGCGCAAAGTGGTATGATGCGCGAGTTTATCCTGCGCACACGTTATCCAGAAAAACGTGCCGAGGCACATCCCATCATGCAAAGCATCATGCCAGAAACCTATGGCATCATGGTCTATCAAGAAGACGTGATCAAGGTGGCTCACCATTATGCAAAGCTCGACCTGGGCGAGGCAGACGTGCTGCGACGCGGTATGAGCGGTAAATATCGTTCGCGAGAAGAGTTCCAAAAGGTGGAAGAAAAGTTTTATAAAAACTGTCGCAAAGAAGGTCACGATCCAGCAGAATCCCAAGAGATATGGAACCAGATCAAGAGTTTTGCTGGGTACGCTTTCGCGAAAGGTCACTCTGCCTCATACGCCGTGGAAAGCTACCAGAGTTTATACTTAAAACGATATTTCCCGCTGGAGTACATGACCGCAACACTTAACAATGGCGGTGGTTTCTATAAACCAGAACTCTACGTACACGAGGCGAGAATGTGCGGCGCCACTATTGAAGCACCTTGCATCAATAACAGTGATGTGGCAAATGTGATCAAAGACACCTCGATATACTTGGGTTACAGCTACATCAATGAACTGGAGAAAAAAGCAATGCTGTCCATTGTAGCATCCAGATGGCGCGATGGAGAGTTTACATCGCTGGATGATTTTATCAATAGAGTCGCGATAAGCATAGACCAGATGAGTTTATTAATACGCATTGATGCCTTTAGGTTTACGGGAATAGATCGATATGAACTCTTGTGGCAAGCACATTTCAAGATGGATAAAACGCCTAAAAAGGCATTGCAAAAACAGTTGTTCGTGCCCAAGTTTAGACAAGCACATATTCCTAAATTGACGACGACACAACAGGAACTGGCCTTTGAGCAGATCGAACTTCTAGGGTTTCCCTTGTGTTCCCATTTTGACTTACTGGTAGATGAGCAGCGCAACAATCATACTTGCAGGGACTTATCGAGATATCTCAACAATAAGATCTTGATCTACGGCTATGTGGTAAACATCAAAACGACACATACGGCCAAAGGCAAGCGCATGCAGTTTGGGACCTTTCTGGATCGAGATGGTCATTTTTTCGATACCGTAATGTTTCCACCAGTGGCGGCAAAAATCAGCTTTCGCGGCAGCGGTATTTATGCAGTATATGGCAAAGTAGTTGAAGAGTTTGACTTCTGTTCCATAGAGGTTGAGGACATGAGAAAAATGGATTACATACAAGATCCACGGTATGCAGAGGATAATCCGCAAACCATGCAGCGGCTGGACAAACAGGCAAGCCTGCGCGATCGTCGCATGGGAAACGGCAATGGGTACCGTCGCCTGGAACTGCCGCATGAGAATGCAAACATTCATCAGTCTGGTGCTGGTCGCAAACCAGGTAAGATTAGAGAATAATAGAGTCACTGATGTTCTTTTAAGGAGCATTGAGATCACCTCTAACCAGTACCGCTATGTAGCGGCGTGACATAAAGAAGATTTGAACTAAGCAAAAACACTCACATACGTGGGCAACGATTATGAATTACGAGAGAATAAAGGAAAAACTGGAGATACTGGCAGATGCTGCAAAGTATGACGTGAGTTGCAGCAGTAGCGGTAGCAAACGACAAAACAAAAACAAAGGACTGGGCGATTCCAGCGGTATGGGAATTTGCCATAGCTATACTGAAGATGGTCGTTGTGTATCACTGCTCAAAATTCTATTGACTAACGTTTGCATCTTTGACTGCGCCTACTGCGTGACCCGCAAATCAAACGATATCAAACGTGCTGCGTTTACCGTTCAAGAAGTGGTAGATCTTACCATCAATTTTTACAGACGCAATTACATTGAAGGCCTTTTCTTGAGCTCTGGAATCTTCAAAAGTCCAGACGCCACCATGGAACGGTTGATACGAGTGGCAAAAAAACTGCGCCTGGAAGAAAACTTCAACGGGTACATTCACCTCAAATCCATACCTGGCGCGAGCGATGAACTGATGCAGGAAGCTGGACTATATGCAGATAGGCTATCAGTAAATATTGAGATTCCTACAAAAGCTGGCTTGAAATTACTGGCGCCAGATAAGGACCACAAGGATTTTATACAGCCCATGAAAGCGGTTCAAAACTCTATCCAGATTTATAAGTCAGAAAAAAAGATCATCAAGAGCACACCAGTTTATGCACCTGCCGGGCAAAGTACCCAAATGATCGTGGGCGCTACTGGTGAAAGCGATCGTGATGTGATGTACAGCGCCAACTATTTTTACAATAAGTTCCAGATGAAGCGCGTCTATTATTCTGGTTACGTACCAGTGGCAGATGACTCCAGATTGCCTGCCTTAGGAACTGAAGTCCCTATGATGCGTGAGAACCGACTCTATCAAACGGACTGGCTATTGCGCTTTTATGGTTTTGACGTGCGGGAAATACTCAACGACCAGTACCAGAATCTGGACATGGATATTGATCCCAAACTTTCGTGGGCACTACGCAACCTGGATCAATTCCCTGTAGACATCAACAAGGCAGAAAAGAGAATGCTGGCACGTATTCCTGGAGTTGGTTTAAAATCAGTAGGCAAAATATTGAGTGCACGCCGTTATAGAAAACTCAACTGGGAACACTTAAAAGCCATTGGGATCTCTATGAACCGTAGCAAGTATTTCATCACGTGCAATTCAAGGGAATTTGAGACGCGCGATCTTACGGGCATACAAATAAAGAACCAAATCCTATTATCAGGCAATAGCAAGTACAGCAAGAACTTCACCAATCAATTAAGCCTATTTTCATGAACAATGTCTTGACTTATGATGGTTCTTTCAATGGTTTTTTGACCACGGTTTTTACCATTTATGCCCACAAGATAAAAAGCCCCATCATCCAGCCAGAATCGCAGGTGCAGAACCAGCTGTTTGGTGAGGCACATACCGTAATTACAGAACACGACAAGGCAGAACGTGTTTTAAAAAAACTGCAGGAACTCACCAGCAAAAACGATTTTTACGATCTCTATCGCGCCTTTTTAAGTGAAATTATAGGAATCGAGAATACGCTTTTTGAGTATTGCAGGACCACCTTTGAGAATAACAAAGCACCGTTTGGAGATTACGGGAACTCGACCGTTTTGAAAATTTCGCAAGCTGCCAAAATGGTAGGCCGCGAGAAGCACCGCATGGAGGCCTTCATACGCTTTCACCTCATAGACGGCGACGTGTATTATGCTAATTGCGAGCCAGATTTTAATGTGTTGCCACTCATAAGCAGCCATTTTAAAAATAGATATGCAGATCAAAAATGGATCATTTACGATTTGAAGAGAGATTTTGGGATCTCCTATGACTTGGAAAAAGTAGAAGAGATCACCATAAAATTTGATGATCCTATAGCAAAAAGAGGCGTGACTAATAAGTTAGCTGGTCAGGAATCTCGCTTTCGCGAAAGCGAAAACAACTACCGTGATCTATGGAATCAATATTTCAAGAGCGTCAACATAGAATCGCGCAAAAACATGAAGCTGCACCTGCAACACGTCCCAAAACGATACTGGAAATACTTGAGTGAGAAAATAGACTAACCCATCCATTTTCCAGGACGGCAAAAGTCGCGATCGTAACCTTGCCATCAAAAAGCGGAAATTGATGGCTGGCAGCGCGCTTTCACGTTTAAGAATAATGACCTAGATTTAGTCATCCATTAAACAACATCATTATGAGAAAAATATTCCTAAGCACCGCTGTCCTAGGTTTGTTACTGGCGACCACTTCTTGCCGTGAATCCACCGCTGAAAAAGCAGAAGATGCCATCGAGGCCGCTGCAGAAGATACTGAGGACAACCTAGAAAAAGTAGGTGATGAAATCGAGGAACTGGGCGACGAGATCGAAGAAGAAATACAGGAAGAGCGCACTGATGCAGATGATAATTAATCAGTGAGTCTTTAATTTATAGAATGCAGCGGTAATCGCTGCATTTTTATTTGCGTAGGTTTTGAAAAGTGTGCGCTTTAGCGTTCGCCAGTCGGCAGAAAGGAAAGCGAACTCTAATGTATTGCTAAACAGTAACAGATCTAGTCGATTCTCGTTTTACCAGTGCGGTATCCAGCACTTTGATTGTGGGCGGCAATTGCTTTTTTGACTTGACGGCCTGCATTTCTTTGTACAAACGTTTGAATGCTACTTTACCCATCTCAAAACCCGGCTGATCAATGGTAGTCAACGATGGAGAAATCGCTGATGACATGAACCAGTTACTAAATCCTACAATGGATATTTGGCCCGGTACATTAATTCCCATATCTCTAAGTCTGGTGATGGCGCCTATGGCAACCATATCTGTATTGATAAAAACACCGTCGACATCTGGATGTTCCTTGACCAACTGCTCTGCATAATTACCACCTTCTTCATAGCTCATATCGTTGCATATATAGACTAAGGACGGGTCGTACTCCATATTGTTATCACGCAGTGCCTTGCGATATCCCAGAAACCGATCAATAGAATTTTGAGGCAACAACGGCCCTCTAAAATGGGCAATGCGTTTACAACCGGTATCGATGAGATGCTGTGTGGCAGTCTCTGCAGCCTTGCGATCGTCGATGATGATTTTTGAGCAGTTGACAATCTTTGCCACTTTATCAAAGAGCACTAGAGGTTTACCTTGTTCCATAAAATTGGTCAAGTGATCAAAGTCTGCTGTGGCATTTGCCAAAGAGATTAAAAGTCCATCCACATTTTTGTTAAGCAGCAACTCCATTTGCCTTTTCTCTAGAACGTAGGACTCATCACTTTGTAAAATAATGACCAGATAACCCTTCTTTTCTGCCTGACTAATAATTCCTTTAATGACACTTGAGAAAAAATGATGGACAATCTCTGGGATGATCAGACCTATGGTTTTGGATTCCTTGGTACGCAAATTCACGGCAAAGGAATTAGGCCTGTAATTCATGGTGACCGCGAGTTCCTTGACCATGGCTTTGGTCTTCTTGCTTACATCGGGATAGTCCTTCAATGCTTTAGAAACCGTGGTGACGGAAATGCCTAGGATTTCTGCTATTTCTTTGAGTGTGGTAGGTTTCATAAATAACGCGTTAATCGAATTTAAGAAAATTTATCGAAAACGTTTTCGGTACTTTCGAAAACGTTTTCGTTTTCTATTTCGCTTTTTTAACTGCCTAATGCCAATAGATTAGCAACCACAATAGGAATTATTCACAAATCCATAATGCATCATGAAAACAAATACTTCAATTCATAAGATTGCCTTTCTACTGGCTTTCTTTGTTTGTCTAGTAGGTTTCTCACAGTCCAAGATCACTGGGAAAATCACAGACGCGAGCGGTACGCCATTACTTAATGTCAATGTTGTACTACAAAACACTACAAAAGGAGCTATTACAGATTTTGATGGGAACTACACCATTACTAATGTAGAAGACGGCGACTACATCGTTGTTGCGAGCTCCATAGGTTACACCAAAGTAGAAAAGTCCTTAAGCGTTATAGGTGTTGACCGTGTCCTCAACTTTGAACTTGCTGAAGATGCTGCTTCCCTAGACGCCATCGTTGTTACTGGTGTGGCAAACCCAAAGTCAAAATTAGAATCATCTGTATCGATTACTACCCTAACGCCTACGGTGATTGAACAATCTGCACCTAGAACAACGGCAGAGATCTTCAGAACCATTCCAGGGATACGCGCAGAATCTTCTGGTGGTGAAGGGAATTCCAACATTGCTGTACGTGGTGTGCCGGTTTCTTCTGGTGGATCAAAGTATGTACAGATTCAGGAAGATGGTTTACCGGTGCTGCTTTTTGGGGATATGTCTTTTGCAACTGCAGATATTTTTACCAGATACGATTCCAATATCGCTAGAATTGAAGCCATACGTGGTGGATCTGCATCAACACTTTCTTCAAATTCTCCTGGTGCCATCATCAACTTGATTAGCAAAACAGGTCGTGTAGAAGGTGGATCTCTAGGGACAACCTTTGGAGCAGATTACAATAGCTTTAGAACTGATTTTGAATACGGCGCTCCTATCGCCGACGGGCTTTATTTTCACATGGGTGGTTTCTACCGTGTAGGTGAAGGCATACGAGATGCTGGTTATACGGCTAACAATGGTGGTCAGTTTAAGTTCAATATCACTAAAGAATTTGAAAAAGGATACGTAAGATTATATGCTAAATACCTTAACGACAAGGCTATTGCTTACTTACCTAATCCAATTGCTGTTTCTGGAACAAACGCCGATCCTGATTTTAATGACATCGCAGGGTTTGATGCTAATGGTCAAACATTACACACACCATTCTTACGTCAAAATGTAGGTCTAGGTGACAGTGGAGAATTGAGAAGATCTGACGTTGCAAACGGTATGAATCCTATTTCAACCTCAGTAGGTGTTGAGGCTTCCTTTGATCTGGTAGACGGTTGGAGATTTGATAATCGCGGTAGATTTTCCTTCAATAAAGGTGGATTCAACTCACCATTTCCAGCGAGCGTCTTGACGGCTAACGATTTTCTTGCAGGTGATTTTGCTACCTCACGTGACTATGCAAACTTGACTTTTGCAAACGACGGCAGCCCAGTTCCTGGCAACACCATTCTTGCTCCAACGGTTTTGTTTGACACACAGCTCAACAACTTCAACAACTTTATGAATGATGCGAGGTTGTCCAAATCATTTGACAACATCGATATCACTTTAGGATACTTCAAATCTTATCAAAATGTAAGCATGTCCTGGTTGTGGAACTCTTATTTGCTAGAAGCATCTGGAGACCGCGCTAGATTGATCAACGCAACAGCAGCTAATGGCGACGCTCGTAGTGAAAACGGACTTATTGGCTATGGCGCTACCCTATTCGGTAACTGTTGCCAGCGCAACTATGACACTGATTATAATGTGAGCGCTCCTTATGTGGACGTTTCCATTGAGGCCAATGAAAACCTCAACTTCAATGCAAGTGCTCGTTTTGATAAAGGCCGTGTAGATGGAACTTTTGCAGGACCAGTTCAAACCACTTATGACGTGAACAATGACGGTGATATTTCGTTTATCGAGCAGTCTGTTTCTGCTATTGACGTTGCAAACCCTACCACGGTAGATTACGATTATGACTATTTCTCTTATTCCTTAGGGGCTAACTTGAAGTTATCAGAGTCTCAAGCTGTGTTTGGAAGATATTCTAGAGGCGCTTCCGCGAAAGCTGACAGAATACTCTTTGCGGGACTCAACTATCTTGATGGTGATGCAATCAACGCATTGGACTTTATCAATCAAGCAGAAGTAGGTTACAAACAAGGATTTGAAAACGGTGCATTGTACGCGACTGCTTTCTATGCAAAAACAACAGAAGAAGGTGGTTTTGAAGCAACCTCACAGCAAATTATTGAGAATGATTATAAGTCTATAGGTATTGAACTAGAAGGTACTTACAGATTTGACAACCTCAACCTGCGTGGTGGTGTAACGTATACCAATGCCGAAATTGACTCTGGTGACAATGCAGGAAACACTCCTAGAAGACAGCCAGACTTTATCTATAACTTCTTGCCATCCTACAGCTTTGGCGCTGAGTCACAAAATAATGTAGGCCTAAGTTTTCTAGGACAGTCTAAGGCTTTTGCACAAGACAGTAATCAGTTGGTATTGCCTGCATTCTTGATTGTAAGTGGTAACGTGAACTTCCAGATCGCAAACAATTTGACAGCAAACCTATCTGCCAACAACATCTTTGACACCTTAGGGATCACAGAGTCTGAAGAAGGCGCAATTACTGAAGGTCAAACCAATTTCATTAGAGTACGTCCAGTACCTGGAAGATCCATTTCCCTAGGATTAGGATACCGATTCTAAAAATTAGCCCTTTTACTTTAGTTTAGATGAGTACCTTGGAGTTGCTGAAAGCGAGGTTTTCAGCAACTCTTTTTACCTAAAGCCTTTCTCATGAAATCCCTTTTTGTCTTACTCTTCTTGTTCACCAGGGCGCTTGCGTTCTCACAAACCGAAACGTCAACGCAGCAAGAAACCCAGCTCATCGTTTATGGAATAGACGACTGTCATTACTGTCACGATTCAAGAGCTCTTTTGGACAAAAACAAAGTGGAATACACGTTTTATGATGTGGATACGAATGTTGCCAAAAGAAAGGAAATGATCGAAGGTTTGAAGGCAGCGTCCATTGACCTAAAAAACTTAAACATGCCAGTGATCAAAAAATCTGGCAGATACCTCATCAATGACGGTGATTTTGACCAATTTCTTGAAAAATTAATCCCTTTTACAAAAGATCATGTTTCAAAAAGCTAAACTAAGTTTCTGGCAAATCTGGACCATGAATTTTGGGTTCTTCGGGATTCAATTCAGCTTTGGGTTGCAACAAAGTAACATGAGCGCCATTTATAAATATTTAGGCGCTGAGGAAAGTGAGATTCCTATTTTGTGGCTTGCTGGCCCTGTGACTGGATTGATTTTGCAACCTATCATTGGTGCCATAAGTGATGGTACCTGGTCGCCACGATTTGGTCGTCGCAAGCCTTTCTTTTTGATAGGTGCGATCTGTGCCAGTGTAGCGCTTTTATTTATGCCCTACTCGCCTTCCATCTGGATTGCGGCAAGTTTGTTATGGATACTTGATGCTGGAAACAATATAGCCATGGAACCTTACCGTGCTTTTGTTTCTGATATCTTACCTAAAAAGCAACATTCTCTTGGATTTTTGATGCAGAGCTTTTTTACGGGCTTGGGTACAACTTTAGCCAATTTCACTCCAGCTATCTTAATCTCCATAGGCTTCTTTGCTTTGACAGATACCATGGATAACGGTATACCAGTAGCGACGTACTGGGCTTTCTTTATTGGCGCCTTTGCCTCCATTGCCAGTATTCTGGTATCGGTTTACACTACTAAGGAATACCCGCCAACTCCAGAAGAGCTCGCTGCCATCAAAGCCGAAAAAGAACACGGCAATATCCTGACAAGAACCTGGAAGGATATCGTCACGGCCTTTAAAGAAATGCCACTTACCATGAAGCAATTGATACCGGTAAAATTCTTTACCTGGTACGCTATGTTTTGCTATTGGCAGTACTTGACCTCTGCGATGTCTTTATCCTTTTTTGGAACGTTAGATACCGATACGGCAGGTTTTAAAGAAGCCCAAGTACTGACAGGTCAAGTGAACGGCTCCTATAACATCGTTTGTTTTATGGTGGCCTTTGCGTTAGTACCATTAGCCTATAAAATTGGAGCAAAAGGAGTTCATTTCTTTGCTTTGATCCTAGGTGGTATAGGTGTGTTTTGTATTCCATACTTAAGCGTTACAGAAGTTTTGTTCTCGATCCCTAATCCATTTGGTAGTGGTGCAACGCCTATTTATACCTTGTATCTGGCAACCGTAGGCCTAGGTATCGCATGGGCATCCATGCTGGCAATGCCGTATCAATTACTAGCTGGATCCATCCCAAAAGAAAAAACAGGAGTCTACATGGGTATTTTCAACATGTTCATCGTGATCCCTATGATCATCCAGATTTTGACCATGCAGGGATTTGTCTATGAATTGTTGGGTAGCAACCCTATTAACGTTATTAAGATGGCAGGTGTGTTCCTGGGACTGGCAGCGGTATTTACCCTATTTATCAAAGTAAAACGCAAGAATCAAGTAGTTCAATAATTATGGAAATCACTCAAGATCCATCAAGTCTTTTGGCTGCTGCACGATCAGATCGCGGTTTTCTCGCCAGCGCTTCAGATATTTCCAACTACAAGCGCATCTGGGCTAGAGACGGCGTTATTTGTGGACTTGCCGCATTGCTGGATGGTGACGACTCGTTGATCGCGACCTTTAAGTCTACGCTAGAAACCCTAGCCAGCCATCAGCATGAATTGGGTCACATACCTTCAAACGTCCACTTCAAAGAAAACGGATCTAGTGAAGTTAGCTTTGGCGGTCTTGCCGGCCGTGTTGACACCATTTCTTGGTTTATTATAGGAGTTTGCAATTATGCATCACATACCGGTGAAAGGGACTTTTTCAAACAAATGCTTCCCAAAATCCATAAAGGACTCCAGCTACTCAAGGCTTGGGAATTCAACAACAACCATTTGATCTACGTTCCCAGATCAGGAAACTGGGCAGACGAATATATTACGGAAGGTCACATCTTCTACGATCAAGTATTGCGACTTTGGGCCTTACGCTGCGTACACAGTTTAGAACCTTCAAGTGTCTTGGAAGAACAAATTAGTACCATCACTACGATACTGGAAGGCAACTATACCGCAGGTAATTTTGAGCATCCGTTTCATCCTAGGGCCTATAAATCACTGGAAGACAAGCCTTATTGGATGGCTTCGATCAATCCATCGGGTTATCAGACCATGTTTGACGCCTTGGGAAATTCCATTGCTTTGTTACTGGGATTGGGTTCAGTTCGCTTTCGCGAAAGCGTCATTACCTACTCAGAACAGCTGCGCTCTACTTTACCGCTTAACTTATTACCTGCTTTTTGGGAGCCTATCCAGGAAGGCGACAAGGATTGGGAATTATTGACGGACAATTGCAAGTATGAATTCCGCAACTATGCCTATGAATTCCATAATGGTGGCACCTGGCAAATGGTCAACGGCTTTTATGGAATGGCACTGGCCGGACAGCATAAAGACAAGAGCCAAGAAATCCTAGCCCACATAAAACAACTGAACAGCGCCGAGGATTACGGCTATTACGAAAACTTCAATACGCAGACCACAGCCGCCATAGGAATCAAATATTGCACCTGGAGCGCTGCTGGAGAGATTCTCTTGAGGGAATACATTAACGGTAAAAGACTGCTATCCTGATGAAAGACAACAACAAACAAGTCATTTGCATGGGCGAGATCCTGATCGATTTTATAGGCTTGCACAGCAGTCCAGACATCGCCCATACGGCAGAGTTCAAGCGTTTTCTAGGTGGATCGCCCGCAAATGTGGCGATGAATCTCACCAAGCTGGGTTGTAAGGCCACGCTGGTAGCAACCATAGGAGACGATGGTTTAGGAGATTTTCTATTGCAGGAAATGCAATCGCTGGGTATGAATCAGGATCATGTGAGAAAAGTAACTGACGTTCCCACGAGCACCATACTCGTATCAAAAACTTCTGAAACTCCAGACTTTATAGCCTATAGAGAAGCAGACTGTAAAATCATCAACTCACAGCTTCCTGACGATGTCATCAAATCAGCCGCTGTTTTTCACACGACTTGCTTTGCTTTAAGCCGCAATCCGGCACGTGACACTATTTTAGAAAAGGTCAAGGTGGCCGCTACTGCCGGTTGTTTGATAAGCATCGACCTCAACTATTCTGCTAGAATATGGCCCGATAAGAATCAGGCGATCAAAACGATTAAGAAATACTGCTCCTACGGCGCCATGATAAAAATAAGTATGGATGATATGCAGCGCTTGTATGGCGATGCGATGACCAGCAGTGAGCTTTTTGAAACGCTTCACGGTTACGGCGCGAATTTGATTTGTCTTACTCGCGGCGGTAATGGAGTGATAGTTTCGCGTAGAGATCACGCCTTACTCGAAATGCCTGCCATTCCCATCACATCTGTAGAAGATGCTACTGGTGCTGGAGATGCATTCTGGTCTGGATTTTTATGCGCCATGCTGGAGAACCGCAGTTTAGACCAGTGTGTTGAATTTGCGCTTAAAGTAGCTTCCATCAAACTGACTACCATTGGCGGCTTACCTGCAAACTTATCGCTACAACCGTAGATAAGCAGTGTGAAAAATGTGTTGTTAGTTCGCTTTCCTGTCTGCCGACAGGCAGGCGCGAAAGCGAAATTCATCATCAACCTCATCTATAAATTACCAGTATTTTGCTCAAAAAGGTCTGAAGAAAGATAACGGTCGCCGCGGTCACAGATGATACTCACAATCACACCGCTTTCCAGTTCATTGGCTAGTTGCAAGGCTGCCGTGGTGGCTCCACCACTACTCATTCCAGAAAAAATGCCTTCTTCCCTAGCGAGACGTCTGGCCATGGCTCTGGCTTGATCTGTACTTACTTCCATCACACGATCTACTTTTGAGGCATCAAAGATGGCTGGCAGATATTCTTTGGGCCATTTACGTATTCCCGGAATGCTGGAGCCATCTGTAGGTTGTACGCCGACGATCTGGACGTTTTTGCTTTGCTCCTTCAAATAGGTAGAGGCTCCCATGATCGTTCCTGTGGTTCCCATGGAGGAGACGAAATGCGTGACTTTGCCATCTGTGTCTTCCCATATTTCTGGACCAGTGGTTTTGTAATGCGCCTTCCAGTTGTCCTCATTAGCAAACTGGTTGAAGGAAAAATATCCTTCTTTTTTTACTTTATCTGTGGCATAATCTCTCGCGCCTTCAATGCCATCTGGATGAAGGATAACTTTTGCGCCATAAGCTTTCATAGTTTGCACACGTTCTATTGTGGCGTTCTCTGGCATGACCAGTTCTATATCCAGTTGATAGATCCCAGCGATCATGGCAAGCGCGATACCAGTATTACCGCTGGTTGCTTCAATTAGTTTGGAATTCTCATCAATCTCACCTCTTTCCAGTGCGCTCTTGATCATGTTAAATGCAGCTCTATCCTTAACACTGCCACCAGGATTATCGCCTTCCATTTTAAAATAAAGAGTGACGTTGGGATTTGTATTAAGCACCATGGATTTTACCAGTGGCGTGTTACCTATCTGATCTAGAATCGAGTGACTCATGAATTTGTTTTTTGGGTTGATGTTTTTATCTGTGCCGTGTATATCGCCACTGTGTTTTTATCTACAGATGAAGTTATCCAAGCGTTTCCACCAATAGTGCTACGTGCGCCTATTATAGTATCGCCACCTAGAATAGTAGCGTTAGCATAGATAGTAACATGATCTTGTATGGTAGGATGTCTTTTTTGATCCTGCAGAGATTTTTTTACCGTTAGCGCGCCTAGAGTTACACCTTGGTAAATCTTAACGTGATTATGGATCTCTGCCGTCTCGCCTATGACGACACCTGTACCGTGATCAATGAACAAAGAGGCACCTATGGTTGCTCCTGGGTGGATATCGATTCCTGTAAGCTGGTGCGCATATTCGGTCATGAGCCTAGGAATAAGTGGTAAACCTAGCTTGTAAAAAACTCTAGCCATTCTATAAATAGCAATCGCAAAAAATCCAGGATAGGCCAGGTATACTTCTTCCAGAGATTTTGCTGCTGGGTCATTATCATAAATAGCCGTAGCATCCTTTTTTAAACTGCAAAATAAATCTGGTATCGCAACCGTAAAGTCTTCCCAAGTCTTGCAGGGCTTGCCTTTAATGTCTGGGCAGGCCAAATTCCGTATGACCAGAAAAAGATCTTCCAACTCTCTTAGTGCTGCGACAGTGTCTGTTTCTGAATCAAAGAATGCATGAAACAGCAACTGGCTAAATCGTTGTGATTCGCTTTTTAATCTCATGGAAACCGAAACTTCCTTCTTTTGGGCGGTGATCGCGTCTATGAGTTGAGTCGAAAGCATGTTTTATTAAGTTTTGAAGGCAGTGGTCAGCCAGGTAATCAATTAATCCAAAATCATCAAATGATTTAAAACCATCTGCATACTGCATTTTAGTATACCACCAGCTATTCCTGTAAAGATAATATAGCACTAAGTTTTGATAAGAAGCGGGCTGAGAATGTTACGTTAAGATTGGACCTCTTGTTTTTGATAACGATATCTTAAGTAGGCTTGATAGATCTCTGCATACCAGCGAACATGTATATTGAAAGCAGTATTAGAATCAAAAAAAGTATTGTTAAACCTAACGAGCTACTGTCTCGAGCCTGATAATAACTCGGTATCAAATAAGTATCTTTATGATTTAAAATAGGATGGAGATGAACTTATTTAAAAGGTTGAGAATTAAAGACTATCTATACACTTTCTGCTTTTTTGCACTTGCCCTAGCAAGTTGCGAGGAACAGGAAAAAATGAGTTCCGTCAATCCAGAGAACTGGTCTAAAAGAGCTGCTGATACCTCTCAACTGGATTCTTTAGAAACTGGAAAGACCTACCTATCTATCTATTCGCAGATTTATAACCTATCAGAACATAAGCGTATCAACCTAACCGCCACGGCAAGCCTGCGCAACACCAGCGATACGGATTCTATTTACGTACTGAGTGCCAAATATTTTGATACGCATGGTAAAATGATCAGAACCTATTTCGATCAGCCCATCTATCTAGCACCTATGGAAACCGTGGAGATTATTATAGATGAAGAAGACGTCACTGGCGGCACAGGATCAAATTTCCTTTTTGAATGGAAAGCCTCAACTACGACTCCAGAACCTATGTTTGAAGGTGTCATGAACTCTACCAACAGGCAGCAAGGCCTTTCCTTTACCACACAGGGAAAAAGAGTAAAATAACATGACAGAAATCATCACCACCATTTTATTCCTGATCGCGGTAATTGATCCGTTGGGGTCTGTACCTGTGTATCTGGAAGCAACAAAAAACTTTGACAAGAAACACAAACGTAAGATTGCCCTACGAGCTTCCTTCATCGCCTTCTTGATCCTATTGTTTTTTATCGTGGTAGGCCAACTTATCCTGGAAGGGATGGAAGTCTCTTTGAATGCCTTTCAGATTTCAGGTGGAGTTATTCTGTTTCTTTTTGCCTTGACCATGATTTTTGGAGAAGGAAAACCCGAAAGCGAAAAAAGTAAAATCACAGACTATAAACACGTTTCCATCTTTCCCATCGCGATCCCTTCCATCGCTTCTCCTGGTGCGATCATGGCCGTGGTACTCATGACTAACAACAACCTATACAGCATAGAGCAACAAGCCATAACCACGGTCCTCGTTCTTATCGTCATCACCTTAACAAGTCTACTGTTGATTGCTGCAAATGCCGTTCAAAAAAGAATAGGTTCCTACGGAATTACAGTCATCAGTAAGGTGATGGGTTTGATACTCGCATCCTATGCGGTACAAAGCATTCTTACCGGATTAAAGGATTTCTTCACCGTCCTTAATTAAGCTGAACTTAAGTTTATAATCCACCTCGATTTGAGCACTATTATGGATGATTATTTCGCTTTCGCGAAAGCGAACTCCATACACATTACATCTTCACACTTAAAAAGCTGCGGTTGAAAACTAAGGAGGAAGATGTACGAGTGAAGCTGAATGATTATAAAATGCAATAAAACTAAAAAAGCCTCTCTAAAAGAGAAGCTTTTTTGTACTCGAGACGGGACTTGAACCCGTACGAACATTACTGCTCATTGGATTTTAAGTCCAACGTGTCTACCAATTCCACCACTCGAGCGATTGTGTCAGCGACACATCATTGGTATGATCAAAAAAGCCGACGTTTAATCGGCTTTTTCTAGAGCGAAAGACGGGATTTGAACCCGCGACCTCCACCTTGGCAAGGTGATGCTCTACCCCTGAGCTACTTTCGCATTATTGTATTTCAAAATTTGAAGAACAATCACTTTAAAACTACGTTTCAAAGCGGATGCAAATTTAATAACTTTCCTTATTCTGCAAAGGATTTAATGTAAAATTATCCTGTGGCTTTATCCTTTCCCACGAGCATGCGTTTTATCTCGTTCAATTTCATTAATGCCTCGACTGGCGTTAAGGTGTTGATGTCAACCTGCAGTATTTCATTGCGCACTTCCTCCAGCAATGGATCGTCTAGGTTGAAGAAACTCAATTGCATTTCTTCATCTTGCACCGCTTTCATGGCAGCTTTAGAATCTTCTCGTTGGTGCGACTTTTCAAGAGTTTTTAAAATCTTTTGAGCTTTATGAATCACTTGTTGAGGCATGCCCGCCATTTTTGCTACGTGAATTCCAAAACTATGATGACTACCGCCAGGAATTAGCTTGCGCATGAACAGCACTTTATCCTTCAATTCTTTGACCTCAACATTATAATTTTTGATGCGGTCAAACTGTTCCGTCATTTCATTGAGCTCGTGATAATGGGTAGCAAACAAGGTCTTTGCCTTAAATGGATGCTCGTGAAGATATTCTGTGATGGCCCAGGCGATGGAAATACCGTCATAGGTACTCGTACCACGACCTATCTCGTCTAGCAAAATCAAACTGCGGTCACTCACGTTATTCAAGATACTTGCGCTCTCGTTCATTTCTGTCATGAAGGTAGATTCACCTTGAGATATGTTATCGCTTGCTCCAACTCTCGTAAATATTTTATCTACGATTCCCATTTTGACCTCATCTGCAGGAACAAAACTTCCTATTTGAGCGAGTAGGACAATCAATGCCGTTTGTCTTAGGATCGCACTTTTACCACTCATGTTGGGTCCAGTGATCATGATGATTTGCTGTTCCTCTCGATCTAGTTGTACATCATTAGGAATATAAGGCTGATCTGCGGGCAACATTTTTTCTATCACTGGATGACGTCCACCTTTAATGACCAATTCATCAGTCTCTAAAATCTCTGGTCTCGTGTAATTGGACGCCACAGCATGATCTGCAAAGGACAACAAACAGTCCAACTGTCCAATCAAATGTGCATTGTTTTGAATGGCCTTGATAAAGGGAATGATTTCCTGAACGACCTTTTCAAACAGCTCTTGTTGCAGGGCATGGATACGTTCTTCTGCACCCAATATTTTTCCCTCATATTCCTTAAGCTCCTCAGTAATGTAACGCTCTGCGTTGACAAGGGTTTGTTTACGTGTCCAGGATTCTGGGACTTTATCTTTATGGGAATTGCGGACTTCTATATAATAGCCAAATACATTATTGCTGGATATTTTTAGGCTGGAAATACCAGTTTCCTTACTGTGTCGATCCAGCATCTTATCTAGATAGTCCTTTCCTGAAGTTGCTAAGTCCCGCAGCTCATCCAGCTCTTCATAAAAGCCATTAGCGATGGTTTTTCCTTTTAAGATGTTGACAGGTGCTTCTTCATCCAGACGCTCTTGAATGAGCTCAACAAGGTGCGTGCAGTTGTTGAGGCTCTCGCCCAAGACCTGTAATGAACTGTCTGGAGCTTCCATCGCCAGTTTCTTGATAGGAGCAATGGCTAACAAACTATTCTTCAATTGAATCACCTCTCGCGGGCAAATCTTACCGACAGCGACTTTTGAAACCAGACGCTCAAGATCATTCATACTTTTGAGCTGATTCTTGATAGCTTCTCTGATTTGTGATTGAGCTTTAAAATAAGCGACCACATCGTGTCGCTTTTTTATTTGATCTGCATTTTTAAGCGGGAACGCCATCCAGCGCTTGAGCAAACGTGCGCCCATGGATGTTGTCGTCTGGTCAATGACATCAATCAACGTAACGGCACCAGAACTGAGTGCCTGATACAGCTCCAAATTACGCACGGTAAATCGATCCATCCAGACGAAGCTGTCATCTTCTATCCTGGATATGGTGGCGATGTGGTCAATTTGATGGTGTTGGGTTTCGGCGAGGTAATGTAAAATGGCTCCTGCTGAAATTAGGGCTTCATCCAGCTTTTCTACTCCATAACCTTTTAAGGAATTTACTTTAAAGTGTTTGAGTAGGCTTTCTCTGGCATAATCAATCTGGAACACCCAATCTTCTAAGTAGAAAAAAGGCAAATCATAAGGAAAGTCTTGAGCCAGTTGCTTTTTATCGCTGCGAGACACCAAGACCTCACTAGGATTGAAGTTCTGCAATAATTTATCGGCTTCTTCTTTTGTTCCTTGGCTTATCAAAAACTCACCGGTGGATATATCCAGAAATGCCACGGCATAGACATTTCGCGAAAGCGATATTGCCGCCAAAAAATTGTTACTGCCCGCCTGCAAGACTTCATCGTTGAGGGAAACACCAGGCGTAATCAACTCTGTCACACCACGTTTGACGATATTTTTAGTCTGTTTAGGATCTTCCAGTTGATCACAAATGGCCACACGCTCACCAGCACGGACGAGCTTAGGCAAGTAGGTATTCAAGGAATGGTGCGGGAAACCTGCCAGCTCTGTGCGCTCGCCACCATTGTTCCTGTTGGTCAAAACAATATTGAGAATACGTGCGGTCTTGACGGCGTCCTCGCCAAAGGTCTCGTAAAAATCGCCCACACGGAAGAGCAACAAAGCATCAGGATATTTTACCTTGATCTTGTTGTATTGCTGCATTAAGGGTGTAACCTTCTTACTTTTGGCTGCCAATGTGCTTGATTTTAGGAGCTTTAAAAATACAATTTAGGTAAGGGAAGCGCGATGGCTCGTCTCTAGACTTTTCAACAGTGGGCAGAAGTTATTCAAAAATCCAATGAGGCAATTGTAGCATTTTCTACAGGCTGAATAAGCTCTTCCAGAACCGTAGGATCTGCATTTGAAAAGAGCCGATGCTGTCCTGAGTCACTACTTGTATTGAGAAGATTCTGCTCTTGTAAAACCGCCAAGGTCTGCCTTGCCACGGCTGCACCAGAATCTATGATCTTAACGTTTTTAGGTAGCAATTCCTGCAACGTGGTTTTGATATATGGGTAATGACTACACCCCAAAACCAAATAATCAATGCCTGAAGTCATGAATGGCTGTGTGATTGCCTGCAGTAGGGATTTCATCTCACGACTGTCTTTCTTGCCAGATTCAATAAGTTCCACGATGCCAGTACCTGTGACTTCAATTGTGGCAATATCTCTTGTGAATTTTTCTTGAGTGGTTTTAAACAATTGGCTGGACAAGGTACCTTTAGTAGCTAAAATGCCAATTTTTTTGGTATCAGAATTTAGGGCTGCGGGCTTTATGGCCGGTTCTATACCTATGAAGGGAACCTTGTAATTAGCTCTCAAATAATCAATGGCATTTGTGGTGGCCGTGTTACAGGGAACGGCAATTAACTTACAACCTTGGGCAAGCAGATACTCTGTGTTCTTGATGCTCAAATCAATGATCTCTTGCCTGGATTTAATACCGTAGGGCGCATTTTTAGAGTCGGCGAGATAGATAGTGTTCTCATGTGGCAAGAGCTGAACCACTTCTTTCCAAACTGAAGTGCCGCCAACGCCGCTATCAAAAAAACCTAAGGGTGCCTTACTCAAAATGATGTGTTGTTTGAGATCTTAATTTACGCCAAAAATAAAACCGCCTCTACATTGTAGAGACGGTTTCTTGTATTTTTAAGTGTATTCCTATTGGATACCTAATGCTTTCTTCACGTCTGGCATCAAATCATAACCATCTGCCATGATCACTCCAGTTCCCGTAGTAGAATCAAGAACATAGTCAAAACCTTTTGCTCTAGCTACTTTAAAGATCGCTTGTCTTGCCTCTTCATAAACTGGCTTTAATAGATCAGTTCTTTTTTGAGAAAGAGACTTTTGAGAATTGGTATAAAACTCTTCGATAGTCTTGCGGTCTGCCTGGATTTGCTCCAAGATACGCTGGTTCTCCTCATCAGTACGTGTAGGAGCTTTTTGCTGTGCTTCTTGGGACTTCGTTTGTAAAGCTTTATCCATGTTTACCAGCTCTGCCTCATAAGTTTTTGCAAGGTTTCTCAATTGCTTCTCGGCTGCTTTTGCCTTTGGCATAATTTCAACCAATTCTTGAGATGCAATGTGACACACTTTTGACGCGGCTGTCTGTGCGGTCGCTGTAAAGGTTCCTGCAACTACAAATGCGGCAATGGCTATTAAATTTTTTACTTGTTTCATTATCAACTTTGTTATTTTATTTTATGGTAACGGGCTGCAAATATAATGGGTTTGAAACCTTTATTTATTGTCTGGAGGATTGTTATTTTCCTTCTTTTCTTTATCTGCTTTGCGAGCGGCAAGAACACTGTCTTTTCTACGTTGTCGCTCTTTGATACTTGCCTCTTTACGTTCTTGGTATTCTCTTGCTCTAGCTTCTTTTACGCTGTCTCTAAATCTTAATTTTGCTGCTCTGGCGGCTTGCTTCTCATCAATGATCGCCTCTTTTGCAGCTACTTTTTCCTGACGATCTGCAGCTTCTTGTACTGACATATACGGCTCGTCCTTGACATCCTCAACTGGAGTATTTCTGGACTGATTTCTTTCTTCACGATCTGCCTTCTTGCCGGTACGACCTATGGCTCTTAATACATCATCACTCAAATCATGACGGTCATCGCTGTAAAGCATGGTAGTCTCTGATCGCTCAAGGATCATGTCATACTTCTTTTGCTCACCTATCTTTTGCATCTCGTTGAATACCTGATCTTGGACTGGTTGAATCAACTGTTGTTTTTGCTTGATGAAATCACCTTGCGCGCCAAATCTTTTTTGCTGGTAATCATTTAGGGCTTGTCGCTTGATGCCTATTTCTTCTTCACGCTCCTCTATCAATTCCTTAGTAAGCAAAACGCGTTCGTTCTTGAGAGAAGTCTCCATTTGGGCAATTTCAGACTCCATCTTTTCGATTTCGGTCTTCCATCCTTGCATGCGCTGCTCTAATTGCTCTGACGCTTTCTGGTATTCTGGAACGCTTTCTAAGATGTACTCCATATCAACGTAACCAACTCTTATGCCTCTTTGCGCTTTCGCGAAAGCGAAACATAAAACCATCATTGACAGTAAAAGGTAATTCTTGATTCTCATGATTATATCATTTAAAGAAATAACCGTGCCATTCTAAAATTGTTGCCCGATTATAAAGTGAACATTCCAGCCACTAGGATCTGTACTGTTTGAAATAGGCGCTGGATCAAATCCATAACCGAAGTCAATACCCAACAAACCAAAGGCTGGCATAAATACTCTAAGACCTGCACCTGCAGATCGCTCTACATCAAACGGATTATAACTCCTAAAAGTATCGTAGGATCCAGCAGCCTCTGCAAACGTCAACACATAAATAGATGCCGCCTGCTCTAGCGTGATGGGATAACGCATCTCTAAAGAGAATTTGTTATACACGGTATCACCATCTGCACTGGTGGTCAACGCACTGTTGTCATAACCACGCATTCTAATAATATCGCGACCGTCTAATGAGAAAGCTCCCAATCCATCACCACCTACAAAGAATCTCTCAAATGGAACTAGACCACGATCGTTGTTGTATGCTCCCAAAAATCCAAATTCTGACTTAGTCTGCATAATTAACTTGTCATAAATCTGCGTGTACCAAGTTCCTTCAAACTTGATCTTGTAGTATTCCAAGAAACGGAAGCGTTCCTGATCGATTTTGGCAAGATCTGGCATTCCATTCGTCTGGAAGTTAGGATCATTTTCTAGGTTCTCATAATCTGTACCATTCCATAAGGAGTAAGGCAAGGTCATTTTGGCCGTAAGGGCAAAACGCGAACCATACGTAGGGAAAATGGGGTTGACACCTACATTATCTCTAGTAAGACCTAAGGTATAAGCAAAGTTGTTTGAGAAACCATTAGGGAAATTAAATAGATTGGTCTGGTAGTTTTTCAAGTTATAGTGCTGGAAGGACAGCGCTTGTGAAAACTGGAAGTATGGATCTGGCCACTCCAGCCTTTTAGCTAGTCCAACCGTTGCTCCAGTAATCAGGAAACGCTGGTTTCTATCTACCTCTCTAAAGTTTTGGGCATTTACTCTATACTGCTCACTATGCGAGAAAGAAACGTTGAAGGAAACAGGTTTTCTACCACCTAACCATGGCTCTGTAAAATTCAAGGAGTACGTACGGAAAATGGTACTTGCCTGTGCTCTCAAGGCAAGTGTCTGTCCATCACCTTGTGGTACCGGTTGATATGCTTCTTTATTGAAAATATTGCGTAGCGAGAAATTGTTGAACCTCAAACCTAGAGTTCCCACAAAACCACCGCCACCATAACCACCTTGTAATTCAATCTGGCTGGCACCAGCTTCTTCAAGCTCATACTCCACATCTACGGTACCATCTTGTTGCGATGGATTCAATATACGTGGATTGATATTTTCTGCATTAAAAAAGCCTAGCTGTCCCAATTCCCGAATGGAGTTGATGATAGCTGCTTTTGAGTATTTGTCGCCAGGATTGGACTGTATGCTACGGTAAATCACGTGGTCATTGGTACGTGTATTTCCTTTAACGCTAATGTGATTGAAGTAAGCCACGTTATCTTCAATAATGCGAATTTCAAAATCAATGGTATCATTTTCAACTTTAGTTTCAACAGCATTGATGCGTGAGAAAAGGTAACCGTTGTTTTGATATTCATTTTCTAAGGTTCTCGCATCTGGATCTGTTGGGTCAGAAATCTGGTTGTCAAAGGCCACTCCATTATATACGTCACCTTTTTCAACTTTGAGCAACCGCTGCAATTGATCATCAGTATAAACCGTGTTCCCGATAAATTTGATATCACCAAAATAGTACTTATTTCCCTCTTCTACCTTGATGTCCAGCGCGATGGTTTTATCATCTATTTTAGTAAGCGTGTCACTTACTACTCGCGCATCTCTAAATCCGTTTTCCTTATAGGTTTCCACCAAGTTTTTGAGATCTTCTTGATAGTCTTCTTCTACATACTTGGATCTTTTTAAAACACGAAAGAAGTTTTTCTGCTTTGTGTTTTTCAAGGCCTTTCTTAACTTTTTATCAGATAATTGCGTGTTACCTTCAAAGTCAATGCTCTTGATTTTGACCTTCTCATTTTTGTCTACCTCGATCTTCATGTCGACGTAATTGTTCCCTAATGTGTCTTCAACATCACGGATGCGCACCAGCGCATCTGCGTATAAAAATCCCTTGTCTTGATACTTTTTTTCTATAAAGTTGCGTGTGTTGGTAATCAGGTTTTCATTGGCCTTAGTCCCTTTCGTCAGGTTAAGTTCTTTTAAAAGGTCTTTTGACTGATTCTTTTTTAGACCATCAATTTTGATCGTATTTAAAGTGGGAACTTCTTCAATCACAAACTCTATATCAAGTATATCTATTTTGTCATCATTAGGATCACCTGTAATACCAACAGCATCCACCCTGATATAACTAAATAGCTTTGTACCCCAAAGCTTTGTTATAGCATTACTCAATCGCTCACCAGGACTATAAACCCTATCACCACTGCGCAGACCTGTAAAAGCAACAACAGTGTTTTCATTATAGCTTTTAGTACCAGTGACTGTGATGTCTCCCAAAATATATTCCGTAGATTCTCCTATGGGAATATCGCCTGGTCTTTGTGAAAAGGAAATGGCACTTGTGAGAAGTAGTATTACTAAAAGTAGCTTAGGTGCTAACTGTTTTGTCATGTTGTTATAATTGTTCACTCGTTTTACCGAATCGCCTTTCGCGATCTTGATAATTTTTTAAGGCCACCATTAAATCCTTTTTACGAAAATCTGGCCACAGCGTGTTTGTAAAATAGAGCTCTGCATAGGCTATCTGCCATAGCAAAAAGTTACTGATTCTATGCTCACCACTGGTACGTATCAATAAATCCACGTCTGGCATGTCCTTGGTAAATAGATAGTTCTCAATGGTGGACTCTTCTATTTGTTCAACTTCTAGATCACCTCTGACCACATCTTTTGCTATTAGTTTAACGGCCGTAGTCAATTCTTCCCTAGATCCATAGCTTAAAGCAAGGACGAGATTCATCTTGTTATTGTCTTTAGTAAGTTCGACAACCTCGGCAAGTTCCTTCTGGGCTTTATCCGGCAATTGGTGCAATGACCCTACTGCCTTAAGTCGTATGCCATTCTCTCTAAGAGTAGGCAATTCCTTGCGTAAACTGGAAACCAAAATTCTCATTAAAGTATCCACTTCTAGCTTGGGCCTTTTCCAGTTTTCTGTACTAAAGGCATAGAGTGTCAGGTATTTGATACCTAACTTTGCGCAGGTCTTTACGGTCTGGCTTACGGCTTTCGTACCTTTTTCATGGCCACGCACTCGCATCAAACCCTGATTTTTTGCCCAGCGCCCATTCCCATCCATGATGATGGCGACGTGTTCTGGCAATTTAGTCTGATCAAGTAAAATTTCTTCCATTCCTAAAAGTTACAATAACAAGGTTTACGGCCAAAAGTATAGCTCAAGGTTAGCCCGCTAAACACATACCAATCGTTATTATTTATATTCCCAAATTGAAGATCTGTTCGATCTTCCATTGAGCCGTTAGGCTTACTGCCATCCAGATTATCAGTAAAGGTAAACCTTGCTCCTATTTCTACACCTAAAATGAGGTGCTCTGTTATATTTGACTTGACGCCCAATATGAAGGGTATCGCAACTTCTATATCGCGATCGTATTGCTGCAATTGCCCATTACTATTTAAAGCTTCCTGACCATAACTAAAGGCTGTGATTCCAGAATACATATAGGGCGTGATGTGTCGCTTACCAGAATACAGTTCCCATTCCCAAAATGTGTATTCTATACCTACCGATGCTTCCAACATATTGTACTCGTAATCCAAACCTCTCAATTCTCTGGAACGATCATCACTCTTGCTATCATCACCGTTAAGCCTGGTGTATATCAAGGACCCTCTAAAACTATGGCGATTACTGCGATTCCATTTTGCCACGCCACCTATAGCTACCCCAGATGGATTCACGTATCTTGTACTCCCAACATCACCAATCACGTTTGAACCACCAGCCCATACACCTAACTCGTAGGTCTGCGCTTTCGCGAAAGCGAAAACAAAAAAAGCAATCAATAATAGTACTAACCGCATTGGTTTTTTTTCAAACGTGCAAATATAACAATTCTCACAAGGCAGCATAGGTAAACGCCGCCCATTGTGACTCATGTTAAAACAATGGAAGCGTCAAATTATTGTCTAGTTGCGCTTATCTTCTCCCCATAACAATTTATGGCGTAGCGTTTCTATAAAGCTTTGATCCTCCAACTCTATGAGATCGATGGTGAAATCTGCCTTTTGTAGGGTGATTTGGGTGCCGTCTGGATAAGAAGCGATGCGATTGTCCAGTGATGCGAGAAATTCATCTTCACGACCTATGACCTTGACTTTGATGATGGTGTTGTCAGGAATAACAAGCGGTCTAGCATTTAAATTATGGGGCGCGATAGGTGTGATGACAAAAGCATCTGTATCTGGAGAAATGACTGGGCCGCCGCAACTCAAACTATAACCTGTAGACCCAGTTGGCGTTGAAACGATCAATCCATCTGCCCAATACGAAGTGAGCAACTCGTCATTCAAGTAGGTCTCAATCTCGATCATAGAGGTCGTGTTCATGCGGCTTACCGTGACCTCGTTGAGTGCAAAATTATCTGGCGGCAAATGGTTCTCTTCATGTTTTGATGCGGCAGTGATCAAAGACCTTTTGGACAGCTTATAATTTCCATCCATCACTCGCTGGACGACTTTTTCCACCTCGTCTTGCTGTACCGTGGCGAGAAAACCCAGCCTACCCGTATTAATACCTAAAATGGGAATGTTGAGACGGCCTATATAGGTCACGGCCCTCAAAATTGTCCCATCACCACCTATACTTATGAGCAAGTCATAGCTTTCATCCAGCTGTTCAAAACTGTCAATGGGTTTACTAAATTCCAAGTCGTTGAGAATACCCGCAAATTTTGATTCTATTTTTACATCGCAGGATCGCTGGAGCAAGGCCTCTACCATACTGCTTACCGTTTTGTGTGAACCAGTATGCAGATATTGTCCATAAATGGCGATTTTCTTCATCAAATATTGAGGTATTTATCCAGGTAATCTGACCGTTCTTTGAGAGCATCCAGATAGGAGTCATCTTCTGCTGCACTTACCACTACATAACTGTAACGTCTAAAGGTTTGCAGGAGTGCGTTGATGTTATTGGGGCTCACTTTAAGGGTGATTTCTGTGACATGATCTTTATAGTTGCTTACAAAACAGCCATAGACCTTACAGTCATTGGATTCTACGATCTGGGCGATTTCGCTAAAACTATAGTCTGTCGCACCTTTCTCCAGCACTATCACGGCACCAGATTCATATAAGAAAGGAGAATCGCTAAAATGCTGCATGATATCCTTCAACTCATAATAACCCAAATATTCATTTTTGTCATCGAGCACCGGCATCACATTGGAATTGTGCTGCGCAAATGCCTCAAGCACGTCCAGCCAGTGCGTATCTGGTTTTACCATAAAGGTATCCAGTGAATATTTGACGTCCCGTAACGACTGGCCGTCTTCAAAACAGTATACATCAGTTTCTGATACGCAACCCTGGTAAACTTCATTATCCATGACAGGTAAATGCGAAAACGTGAGCTGCTGGAAGAGCTTCTGCGCCTGGCGCACATCGTCATCCATTTTCAAGGGTGCTACATCGCTTATGATATACTCCTGAATGTTCATAACTGGCTTTTCCTGCAAATTAAACATTTCTCCAGTTATAGGGTGCAGCCTTAGTTTGTATTTTTGATGTTCTAAACTATTGTTATGGCTATTTTAAGCGTAAATATTAATAAGATCGCAACCTTACGTAACTCAAGAGGTGGCAATGTTCCAGACCTACTTCAAGTAGCGATGGATCTTGAGAGGTTTGGTGCGCAAGGCATCACAATCCATCCACGACCAGACGAGCGTCACATCAAGTACCAGGATGCGCGAGATCTTAAAAAAATAGTCACTACAGAGCTGAATATTGAAGGGAATCCCATTGACAGTTTTGTAAAACTGGTCGATGAAGTGCGCCCAGCACAGGTAACATTAGTACCAGATGCTCCAGACGCCATTACCTCAAATGCAGGTTGGGACACCATCAAGCACGCTGATTTTCTCAAAGACATGGTCGCACACTTCAAAAGCAATGGCATACGCACCAGTATTTTTGTAGATCCCGTGGAAAAAATGGTGGAAGCTGCAGCACAGACTGGTGTTGATCGTATTGAGTTGTATACTGAGGACTATGCGCGTCAATACAGTACCGACAAAGAAAAAGCTATCGCTCCTTATATAAAGGCTGCACAGGTGGCCACTCAAGTAGGATTGGGCATCAATGCGGGCCATGACTTATCGCTGGAGAACTTAAAATACTTCAGTGAGCAGATTGTTGATTTGAAAGAAGTAAGCATAGGCCACGCATTGATTTCTGAAAGCTTGTACCTGGGTCTTGAGAATGTGGTCAACATGTACAAACACAGACTGGCATGATATTACACAGCATTATATTAGGACAAGGCAAGCCATTTGTCATCCTTCATGGGTTTTTAGGGATGGCAGACAATTGGAAAACGCTAGGTACACAATGGAGCGAATCTGGATTTGAGGTTCACCTACTGGACCAGCGCAACCATGGCCGCAGCTTTCATAGCGATGAACACAACTATGATGTGATGGCAGCAGATCTTAAAGAGTATTGCGACCATCACAACCTTGAAAACATCATTCTTTTAGGTCACAGTATGGGCGGTAAGGTCGCCATGCGCGCTGCCGTATTATATCCAGAATTGATCGATAAACTGATCATTGCAGACATTGCGCCTAAACCATATGATCCACACCACAGCGACATCATCCATGCGCTCGAATCTGTCGATTTTACTACGATCAATTCTCGTAAAGATGCAGACGCAGCAGTAGGCCGCACCATTAGCGACAAAGGCACCAGACAGTTTCTACTCAAGAGCCTTTTTAGAAAAGACAAGACCAGTTATGGCTGGCGTTTCAACTTACCGGCATTGTCTCAAGCCCAAAGTATGGTAGGCAGCCATGAGCCTATTGAAATGCCCGTTCAAATTCCAACCATGTTCATACGTGGTGGTAAGTCCGGTTATATTCTGGATAGCGATAAGGCTGTTATAGATCACGCTTTCGCGAAAGCGGAACTCCATACCATCTCTAATGCAGGACACTGGCTGCATGCCGAGCAACCTGATGAATTTAACAGACTCGTTGAGAATTTCGTAAAATAAATTTGTTATGCTTGCATAATGATTACGAAAACGCTTGCGTAATATTAATTTAATATTAAATTTGGTCAATAATAATCCTTATCCCTTTTTAAACAACTGAATATGAATAAATTAAAAGTTTTTGCTGTGCTTTGTTTGGTATCTGCCCTTTCTTATGCTGGTGGTTATCGTGTAAGCACGCAAAGTAACAAGCAACTTGCTATGGGACACACCGGTGTGGCTGTTGTCAATAGTGCAGATGTACTATTCTTTAACCCAGCAGGTCTTGTACATCTAGAAAATAAACTTAATGTGAGTGTAGGTGGTTTTGGAGTATTTTCAGATGTGAAGTACCAGAACTCTGACACAGGAGCTTTTGCAGAAACAGAGAGTCCTGTAGGAACTCCGTTTTATGCTTACGCAAGCTATGCATTGAGCGATAAGTTTGCAGTTGGATTGGGAATTTATACACCTTACGGTAGTAATGTAACCTGGCCTACTGATTGGGAAGGTTCACACTTGGTAAATGAGATCGAGTTACAAGCGATTTTCATACAGCCTACTCTTTCTTACCAAATTTTTGAAAATGTAAGTTTAGGTGTTGGCGCCATGATTGCGATAGGTGCTGTTGACTTTAATAGAAATGCCTCTAGATCATTAACAGACGAGCAAGGAAACAGATCAAATGTTGCTATTAGTGACAGTGGTGTTGTAGGTGTAGGCTGGAATGCTGGTATTATGTTCACGCCAACGGATAATCTATCCATTGGATTTAACTATCGTTCCCTAATCGACATTGAAAGTGAAGATGGAGAAGCTACATTCACGAACTTCCCAAATAGCCCACTAGTTCCAGCAAATGGGACACAAGGGTTCACGGCTACACTACCTTTGCCAGCTGAGGCAACTTTAGGTGTTGCTTACTCCTGCGACAAATGGTTGTTTGCGTTTGATTACAACAGAGCCTTCTGGAGTGAATATGAAAACCTTGATATTGAGTTTGAAAATGGTACTTCATCCATCAATCCTAGAAATTACAAGGATGCCTCATCGTACAGATTAGGTGTACAATACCTAGCAACAGACGCATTGACCTTGAGAGGTGGTTGGTATTTTGATGAATCACCTGTTAGATCTGGTTATTTTGCTCCAGAGACACCACGTAACGACTCTGTAGGATACACTGCTGGATTATCGTATTCCTTCTCTCCTAGTTTCTCTATTGATGCTTCCTTCTTGTACTTAAGATTTAAAGAAGTAACTGAATCTTATGATTTCTATGCAGATCCAGGTGGACAACCAGCACCGTTTAGAGGTACATATAAGTCCAGAGCACTTATTCCAGGGATAGGTATAACATATAGTATGTAATGAAAAAGATAAACATGAAAAACAGTATAAAATATATAGCTTTATTTGCAGCAGCTGCTGTTTTGGTAAGCTGTGAAAACGAATTTGACGAGTCTATAGAAGATGGTGGCGTTTACACCGCTGGAGAAGCTGATTTTACCAAGTTTGTAAGTGTCGGTAACTCGTTGACTTCTGGATTTGCAGACAATGCGCTTTACTTAGAAGGTCAACAAAACTCCTTTCCAAATATTATGGCTCAACAGTTTGAGCTAGTTGGTGGTGGCGAGTTCAATCAGCCATTAGTGAATGACAATATAGGCGGTCTGTTATTTAATGGAGCTCAATTACCTGGGTTTAATACTAGGTTAGTCTTGACTGCAAACGCAATGGGACCTGTAGGACCATCAAATATCGCTGGAACTCCCACGACTGATATTTCAAACGTTTTTGACGGACCATTGAATAACTTTGGTGTTCCAGGAGCAAAAAGCTTTCACTTGGGAGCCTCTGGTTATGGTAATCCACAAGCACTACCTAATGCAAATCCGTTTTACATTCGTTTTGCATCAACTCCTAACGCAACTGTCATCGGTGATGCAGCAGCGGCTGGAGGAACCTTTTTCACCTTGTGGATAGGTAACAACGACATCTTGAGCTATGCGACCTCTGGAGGTTCTGGTGTAGATCAAAATGCAGCAAACAACATTGATCCAACTACATACGGCCCAAATGACATTACTGATGATAATGTATTTGCAAGCGTTTATTCTGGTTACGTTCAAGCATTGACGGCCAATGGCGCAAAAGGAGCATTGATCAACATACCTGATGTAACTTCCATACCGTTTTTTACCACGGTGCCATCACAAGCTTTGAGCCCGTTGGATCCTGATTTTGGACCACAGATTCCTCTATTGAATCAATTATATGGTGGTTTGAACTCTATTTTTACGGCTTTTGGACAACCTAATCGTCGGATTCAATTTTCCACCACAGCTGCCAGCGGTCTCGTCGTTAGAGATAATGATTTGACGGATTTATCAAATAATCCTGCTTTTGTTGATGCTCTCGTGCCTCTTATTCAAGGTGTAGCAGCTGCAGTTCAACCACCACTGCCGCTTACCCAGGCTCAAGCACAAGGCCTTGCACAAATCCTTGCTCCTCAATTTGGACAGATTCGCCAGGCAACCGCAAATGACCTAATCACCTTTCCAGCAGCCTCATTATTAGGCGGAAACAATCAAGCAATATTCTCAACATTGACTGGTGCTGGATTACCAGCTGAACTTGCTGGAGCACTGACTGCTAATGGTGTTACGTTCCCGCTAGCAGACAACTTCAATCTTGACGAAGATGAGCAGGCTAGCGTTGCGGCCGCACAAGCATCTTACAATGCAACCATTGCTGCTTTAGCTCAAGCAAACGGTCTAGCTTTAGTAGATGCAAGAGCTGCGTTACAAAGTGTGGCACAAGGTGGTATAGCCTTTAACGGTGGTACGCTGACGAGCACTTATGCTTCTGGTGGCGCCTTCTCTTTAGATGCAGTTCACCCAACGCCTAGAGGTTATGCGTTTACTGCAAATACGGTTATCAATGCGATAAATGCTACCTATGGTTCGACTATACCTACCGTAGATATAGGTCAATACAAATCTGTACAGCCTAGTAATAGTGTAGCCCAATAACTCATACTGCCATTTTTGAAACATCCGCTGGAAAATACATTCCAGCCGATGTTTTATTTTTATAAAAACCTATACCATGAAATTTATTCTCAAGTTGCTTCTTACCGCAGTATTGGTCATACTGTTGTCTTACATCTTACCTGGTGTTTCTACAGACGGTTTTCTTACGGCTGTCTTTGTGGCGCTCGCCTTGTCTATACTCAATTTTATCGTAAAACCTATATTGGTCATCCTCACCTTACCCGTGACAGTACTTACTTTAGGGATATTTCTTTTATTCATCAATGCTTTCATCATCATGATTGCAGACTGGTTGGTGGACGGTTTTCAAGTGGATAATATCTGGTATGCGCTCATCTTTGCCTTTCTACTGGCCTTGGCCAGATCTCTTCTTTTCAAGACAACAGAAAGCGAAGATTAACTCACAGTCATCTATCGTTTTGATAACATGCAAATAAAGACTAATTTTGCAGCCCGAATTTAACAGCATAAAAGTCTTTAAATGAATATCAAGCGCACTGACTCAGACGCACTTAATGCTACTATCACCATTGAAGTGGCACAGGCAGATTATAAAGAAAAGGTGGACAAGATTCTTGCAGATTACCGCAAGACAGCAACCATCCCAGGTTTTAGAAAAGGACACGTTCCAGCAAGCCTGATCAACAAAAAATATAGAACACCAGTATTAGTTGATGAGATCAACAAAATCATTCAAGAACAATTGAATGAATACATCACTAAGGAAAAACTAAATATTCTGGGGAATCCGCTTCCTGTAGAACAAGAAGAAATTGACTGGTCCAGCGACGATTTTAAATTTGATTTTGAAATAGGACTTGCTCCAGATTTTGAAGTGGATGTCAAAGGAAAAAAAGCAGTAACGCATTACCAGATCAAAACCGATGATGAAACGATCAACAAGCAAATCGATCGCATCAGACAGCAGTATGGTAAGCTCGTAAGTAAAGAAGTTGTTGAAGAAGGTGATCAAGTGACTGGTATCTTCCGCAACGACGATGAGGACATCAATACTGATGCTACTTTCTCAATAGTTAAGATCAAAGGTAAAACCAATACCAAAAAATTCATTGGTGCTAAAAAAGGGGACTCTTTAGAGCTAAAGACAAAAGGTCTTTTTGAAGACGATCATGATTTGATGTCCAACCTTAAAATCGAACATGATAAGGCTCATGACCTAGACGTTCCTGTGACTTTTGAAATTACAGAAGTCAACAAGCGCGAGATGGCAGATTTGAATCAAGAGTTCTTTGATAAACTTTTTGGTCCAGATGTAATCAAAAGTGAGGATGAGCTTAGAGAGCGACTAAGAGAAGACGCTAAGAAGCAGTTTGCGCAACAAACCGATCAAAAGCTTCTTACTGATATCACTGAAGGTTTGATAGAAGACACGAAGTTTGACCTTCCTGCAGAATTCTTGAAGAAATGGATCGCAAACAATGGCGAGAACGAATTGACAGAAGAAGAAGCTGCCGCAGAATATGAGCGCTCTGAAAAAGGATTGAGATATCAATTGATTGAATCCAATATCTTAAAGGCTAATGAAGACCTTCAACTTAAGTTTGAAGAGCTTAAGGATTATGCCAGCGCGCAGATAAGAGAACAGATGAAGCAGTATGGACACACTAATGCTACTGATGAGGAAGTAGATCAGGTAGTGGCCCGTATCATGCAAAATCAAGAAGAAGTAAAAAGAATGAGCGAGCAACTTCAAAATGAAAAAATGTTGAAGTTCTTCAAAGACAATGCAAAGCTCAAGGTTAAAGAGGTTACTTATGAAGATTTCATAAAAGAGGCTTACGACGCCTAGGCGCTCTTTAATCATTATCTTTAGGCGTTGACTTTACAATTAGGTTAACGCCTTTTTCATTCATTAAAAAGTAATATTACGGTTATGGATATAGCTAAGGAATTTGAAAAATATGCGGTTAAGGATCGTGGTGTAAATCCCATGTATTACGATAAACTAGTAGGCAGCATGACGCCTACTAACCTCACTCCCAATATCATTGAAGAACGTCAAATGAACGTTCTTGCCATGGACGTTTTTTCACGATTGATGATGGATCGCATCATCTTTATGGGAACTGGCGTGAACGACCAGGTGGCAAACATCATACAGGCACAACTTCTATTTCTTGCCAGTACAGATGCAAACAAGGACATACAGATCTACATCAATTCTCCAGGCGGTAGCGTCTATGCAGGATTGGGAATCTATGACACCATGCAGTTCATCAAGCCAGATGTGGCAACGATCTGTACGGGAATGGCAGCCAGTATGGGCGCTGTTCTATTGTGTGCCGGTGAAAAAGGAAAGCGCAGCGCGCTGCCTCATAGCCGTGTAATGATTCATCAAGTGTCCAGTGGCGCTCAAGGTCAGGCATCTGACATTGAAATTGCCATTAAGGAAACCATCAAGCTCAAAGAAGAGTTGTACGAGATCATCGCAAAGCATTCTGGAAAGACATACGAGCAGATCAACGAGGATAGCGACCGTGACTTCTGGATGCGTGCAGACGAGGCAAAGGAGTACGGCATGATCGATGAAGTACTAACGAGAGATAACTAATAGTACCGCGGTTGATGACAGGTTCGCTTTCGCGAAAGCGAACTCATCCATCAGCACCCATGCAATAAGAAAGTCTTTATAGAGGTTTTCTACATTGTAAAAACGCAACATTTATGAGTAAGGAACAACTAGAATGTAGCTTTTGTGGCCGCAATAAAGCAGAAACCAATCTGCTCATTGCCGGTTTAGATGCGCACATTTGTGATCGATGTATTGAGCAGGCACACGGCATTGTTATAGAAGATAGCAAGGATGAGGAAAGTGGCGTGTCAAAGGCAGACTTGACCCTTAAAAAACCTAAGGCAATCAAGGATTTTCTGGACCAGTATATCATTGGTCAGGAATTCACTAAAAAAGTGATGTCTGTAGCGGTGTACAACCACTACAAAAGACTGCTACAACCATCAACTGACGATGATATCGAGATCCAAAAGTCCAACATCATGATGGTGGGACAAACAGGAACCGGTAAGACTCTTATCGCAAAGACCGTAGCCAAAATGCTTAACGTGCCTCTTGCCATTGTGGATGCCACAGTGCTTACTGAGGCTGGTTATGTAGGTGAAGATGTGGAAAGCATCCTTACCAGGCTATTGCAGGCTGCAGATTATAACCTTGAAAAAGCACAAACAGGAATCGTATTTATCGACGAGATTGACAAGATCGCCCGCAAGAGTGATAATCCATCGATTACTCGCGATGTTTCTGGAGAAGGCGTACAGCAAGGATTATTGAAACTGTTGGAAGGAACCGTTGTGAATGTACCGCCTAAAGGTGGTCGCAAGCATCCAGATCAAAAGTTCATTGAAGTCAATACAGAAAACATTCTGTTTATCGCAGGTGGTGCCTTTGATGGTATTGAAAAAGTCATACGCAAGCGATTGAATATGCAGGCTGTGGGTTATGCTGCCATTAAGTCAAACGACCTTGTGGCAGATCAAGAAAACATTTTACAATATATTATCCCTAAGGATATCAAAGATTTCGGAATGATTCCAGAAATCATTGGGCGTCTTCCAGTTCTTACCCATATGAATCCGCTAGATGCTGGGACGTTGAGAGCTATTCTAACAGAGCCTAAAAACGCCATTATCAAACAATATGAAAAGTTGTTTGAAATGGACGGTATTAAATTCACGGTAACTGATGGTGCCTTGGATTACATCGTTGATAAGGCTATTGAATACAAACTAGGCGCTCGCGGACTGCGATCCTTATGTGAAGCGATCCTGACAGATGCCATGTTTGACATGCCAGGTAGTGATGAGAAGGAATTTAAAGTCACAAAACATTACGCAGAATCAAAACTAGATAAGAGCGGCATTCAAAAATTGAAAGCTGTTTCTTAAGCTATTTATAGGCAAAGGTTCAACCGTTAAGAACTCCATTCTTAACGGTTTTTTATTTTTAATAATTTTCACGCAACCTTTATCAAATTATTGCATCTGGTTAATAATAGGGTTAAAGATTTATCTATGAAATTATCTATGTCAACAAAGATTCTGACGATATTACTTTTTGCAATGTTCCTTTTATTTTCATGTTCCGATACAGATGACGATATTATCATCATTGATTCTGGTGGATCATCAGAGTATTTTTTAAATAATCAAACCAATAAAAGAATCATAGCCATTTTCCAAAAATCTGAAAGCTTAGGGCTGGAAATCGACACCACAGACATCGTAGAGATCAATACATCTAAAGAAATCTTTCAAGATTTTATGATTGGTGTAAATCCAATGCCTACTGATTCTTTCAACGAAATAAAATTTTTTGAAGCTGACGATTTAGACAATCCAATTCTGATTTTATCACCAATTCAAAACCAAGATTGGACACTCAAAACCCAAGATTTAAACGATTCAGGTTACGGTTTATCAACTTTTGAATTTACAATTACCAATTGAATTCATTTAAAAGGTGTAGACTATCAATTTGGATTGTCTAAGCTCTAGGAAAACACCTATGCCTTATCCAGCACAATTTCAAAAGTCGTCCCTTGATCTGGTTTGCTTTCCTTAACCCGCAGCTTTCCTTTATGGTAATCACTAATGATGCGTTGCGCTAGAGATAGACCCAAGCCCCAACCGCGCTTTTTAGTAGTGAATCCAGGATTGAAAATGCGCTTCCACAAACGTTTAGGGATCCCTTTGCCAGTATCGCTCACTGTGATGTATACTCTACTGGCGTCGTCTTTCAAACGCACTGTAATATTTCCTTTACCGCGCATGGCATCAATTCCATTTTTGATCAGGTTTTCAATGACCCAGGCAAAAAGTTGTTCATTCACCATGACCTCAATGCTTTTATCAGGCACTTCAATAGTGAATTTGATCAAATTGGAAGATCTGGATTCAATGTAATCGGCTGCACTTTTAGTTTGCTGGACAATGTCTAGCTTTTTTAGGGTTGGTATGGATCCAATTTTTGAGAATCGCTCAGTGATCATCTGCAAACGATTGATGTCCTTGTCCATCTCATCCACATAACTCGGATCTACATCTGACTCTCTTAAAATAGCAGTCCAACCTACTAAGGATGATAGTGGTGTTCCTATCTGGTGAGCACTTTCTTTGGCCATTCCAGCCCAAAGCTTGTTCTGTTCTGATGCCTTGGTGGATCTGTAAAAAAACAAAACCACGGCGCCAAAAAGAAATATGATCAACAACAACGCTAGCGGGTAATACTTCAGCTTATTGATAATCACACTATCACCATAGTAAATCGTGTTCAAGACTTTACCTTGAAACGTTGTCACGATGGGCTGGTTTTGACTTTTATACTCAATGATGAGTTCCCGCAGTTTAGCGGTGTCTTTCATCACTTCTTCAGGAAGATTACGTGCGTTAAGTTCTCCTTTGTAATCTTCGCTTATGATGGGTGCACCAGTAGTGTTCCCAGCCACAGTCAACCCTAACTCACCTATGTCTGCATCCAGCGACTCGTTGCTCAAGTCCTTGAGCATGATCGCATATTCCTGCATATTCTTACGCTCAGATTCCTTCAGCTTTTGAAAGAATAGATAGGTATTCCATAAAATGATTGAAGTAATAAATATGGCAAAAGCAATGATGATCCATCGCAGTATATTCCTGTTTGAAGTAAAATTCATGAAGTGAACTATCCTATTTATGGGCTGCGTCAAGCTGCTGTGCCTACCTATGCCCTACTAAAAATACAACTATTCCAATAACGTGATAATCTCTTCAAAAGTACATGCAACTATCGCAGTTGATATTGCAAACAGCTTACAGAATCTGTACCTTTGAAATCTTGCAGCAACCGCATGAAAATTAGACCAGAAGATATCGAGAATCCGCAGTTGTATGGCCACCTTGTAGGTGCCGTACAGCCACGACCTATTGCGTTTGCGAGCACGGTAGATAATGATGGCAAGGTAAATCTATCACCATTTTCATTCTTTAACGTGTTTAGCGCAAAACCGCCTATACTCGTATTTTCACCAGTGCGCCGCGGTCGTGATGGAACAATAAAGGATACGCTTATCAACGTGCAGCAAAATGCCGAGGTAGTGATTAGTGTGGTAAATTACAATATGGTACAGCAAATGTCGCTGGCCAGTACAGAGTATGCTACTGGCGTTGATGAATTTGTAAAGTCTGGCCTTACTGCTGTAAAAAGCGAACTGGTCAAACCACCTAGAGTTGCAGAAAGTCCCGTTCAATTTGAGTGTAAAGTCATTAACATTAAAGAATTGGGAGACAATGGTGGCGCTGGCAGCCTCGTTATTTGTGAAGTCGTGATGATTCACATTGACGACCAAATATTGGACGAGAACGATAGCATCGACCCATTCAAGATTGATACAGTCGCGCGCATGGGCGGCAACTGGTACTGCCGTTCTAAAGATGCCATGTTTGAAGTAGAAAAACCTACCAGAAACCATGGCGTAGGCGTTGATGCCTTGCCAGATCACGCTAGAAACAGCGAGGTACTTACCGGCAATGACCTGGGCAGACTAGGAAATTTGAGCGAAATACCTGAGGATGATGAGGTTCTCGCTTTCGCGAAAGCGGAAAACCTTTCACACCTCGACACAAAAGAAAAACATAAGAAAGCAAAGGAACTGATCGCTAAAAACCAGATCGCCGATGCTTGGAAAATTTTATTATCATAATTATGGAAGTTCAAGGAAAAATCAAACTAATAGGAGAAACCAAAACTTATGGATCGAATGGTTTCCAGAAACGCGAGATGGTCGTAACGACTGAAGAGCAATACCCACAACCCCTTATGATTGAGTTCGTACAGGACAAGACGAGTCTGTTGGACGCCTTCAATGTAGGCGACCCAGTTAAGGTTGGTATCAATTTGCGCGGTCGTGAATGGCAAAGCCCTCAAGGCGAGATCAAATATTTCAACTCCATCACAGGATGGCGTATTGAAAAAGTAGGTGCAGCTGCGCCAGGCGCTGGTGAAGTACCACCATTTGATGAGTATGAGCCCATCAAGAATTCTAGCGATGAAGATCACGACGATCTTCCTTTCTAGGAAAATAATTTATTGAAATAAAAGCTGCTTCACGGTGAGGTTGCCTATGTTGTGTCACAAGTTGCTCATCAGTTTTTGATGGCGATCGCAGCACGCTAGAGCAAACATTGAGAGGCAGCTTTTTTATTAACCACACTCTTTTAGACATTTAAGTAACCATGAAAATTTTAGGTCCTGATCTTGAATTCCCGCATCCCAACACGGCAGATGCTCATGGCCTACTGGCCATAGGTGGTGATTTGAGTGTGGAGCGCTTGCTGCTCGCCTACCGGTCTGGAATTTTTCCCTGGTACAGCGACGGTGATCCTATCTGCTGGTGGTCTCCAGATCCCAGAATGGTTTTTGACCTCAAGTCTCAAAAGCCCATGAAGGTTTCAAAATCTCTGAGACAAAGCCGCAGAAACAAAGGATATCACATCAAGGAAAACACCTGTTTTGAAGACGTGATGCGCGCCTGCATGAATGCCAAAAGAGGTTTACATGAAGGTACCTGGATCAATAAAGAGATGATTACCGCATACACGGCACTACATCAATTAGGAGTGGCAAAGAGCATCGAGGTTTTTGATAATGACCTGTTGGTAGGTGGTTTATATGGTATAGACCTTAAAACTCAAGGAATATTTTGTGGCGAGAGCATGTTCTCCCATAAAACCGACGCTAGTAAAATGGCGCTTTGGTATCTGGTAGAGAAGTTGACCAAAGACGATTATAATCTGATCGACGCACAACTGTACAATGATCACCTCGCCAGCTTGGGCGCCATAGAGATCGATAGACAGGTTTTTCTATCCTATCTATAGGCTGGCGTAAAGAGCCACATTCAAAAATAGGGACGTTGTCGTCGCAGCTGTGATATCCAGCCATCGATATTGTGTGTTGAATTGCAACTTGTAGTTGGATCCTATCTGCCTACCTATTCCTAAACCGACGCGCTGTTCATAGATGGGACGTAAACCATCTTCCGCAATGAATAAGGTTTCTAGATGGGAAACCACATAATATTCTGACGGATTCAAATCGTTACCGTTGAGAGGTATGGATCCTGAAAGACGATAACGCCAGCGATGTGTTAAGCGATCACCTCGCAAACGCTGGTCCCAGCGCAGTCGATGAGCTAGTTGTAATTGATTGTATTTTTTAGTGTAGACATACTGTTCCATAAACCGTACTTCCTCAGGCAGGTTGTCATCAAATAATTCCCTATACATCACGCCTATTCCTATCTGGGAATAAAAACCTACTTCATACTGTCCAAATTGAGTAAGCTGCATACTAATCGCCTGCGCATCATCATTAATCTGCGTTCTTTGTTCCACCGCTGTGTTAAAGCTCCATCTAGAAGCTGGGTTCCACGAGACTTTGATCGCTGGCTGAAAAACCAATCGATCTGCCACCTGACTCATGGCCAGTACAGGCATTAAAAGCATTAGAATTCTAAAAAAGAAGGAAGTCATAGGCTATTCTTTTTACATCTCTAGATAGTTTCAAAGATCCTTTTGAGTTAAACAATAATTCCTTTCTGTATATTTTTCCATCTGTTTTAAAAGCTACGATAAGCTCGAGATTGTCAAAGGTGCGTTCATCGATATTTTGATTTAACTGCGATATGCTAGACTTTGGCAAATATTGCTCTTGTATCTTCTCGATGCGCCAGCGACTTGCAATACTATCAAGCCTAGATGCAATGGCGGTGCGTAAGTTTTCATCCAACGATTTTTTTTCCACCTCAACTTCTACATCTTCCAGTATTCCTGTGACATTGAATTCTGCACTATAACGATTACCATCTTTTTTGAATTTGCCTTCAAAGCTTACTCGGTCGCCATCTGTCTCTTTGTAGTATTTGACGTTGCGGTCTTTGGCTAGATCTGCAATGGTTGCAATGATGGGTGCTGGAACGTTAGTTTGATCAATGCGTTCTTCCTTTTCGATTTTTACTTGAGAAGATTGCGCTTGTAATGAGTTCGCTTTCGCGAAAGCGATAACCATAAAAAACCACCAACTATACTTCATCATAACGGTAACAATTGATCTCGTGATCATTAACCATTCCTGTCGCCTGCATGAAGGCATAGACAATGGTGCTGCCTACAAACTTAAAACCCATTTTTTTAAGATCTTTTGAAAGTTGGTCTGAAAGTGGTGTGTTTGGCGGGATGTCCTTGTAGGTTTTCCAGTGATTGGTAATGGGCTTGTGATCGACATAGGACCAGATAAATTTTGAGAAACTGCCGTGTCTTTGCTGCAGATCCAAGAATATCTGCGCATTTGTGGTGATGGATTTTATCTTGAGCTTGTTTCTTATAATACCAGGATTTGAGAGTAGTTCTTGATGCTTCTCATCATCGTATTCGGCAATTTTTACAGCGTCAAAATGATCCAACGCTTCCCTATAATTTTCTCTCTTTTTGAGAATGGTGATCCAGCTCAATCCTGCCTGCATGGTCTCTAGAATAAGAAATTCAAACAGCCGCTGGTCATCATAAACGGGAACGCCCCATTCTTGATCGTGGTATTGTTGATACAAAGGATCCTGCCCGCACCAGCCACAACGATGTTTTTTATTGTCGATTTTCATGGTATGAAAATACCTTTAATTATATTGAACTTCAATTTATCGATATGAGATCTTTTCTGTTTGTAGCATTCCTCGCACTTTTCATCACTGGCTGTTCAAGCTATCAAACCATACCTGAACCTCAAGTGAACCAGGTCATAGATCAATGGCACAAAGCTGCTGCTAATGCGCAATTTGAAACCTATTTTGACCTTATGTCAAACGATGCTGTTTTTATAGGAACTGATGCAACAGAAAACTGGCAGCTAGAAGAATTTAAAGCATTTGCTAAGCCCTTTTTTGATAAAGGAAAAGCCTGGTCTTTTACCTCGCTGGAACGTAATGTTTACAGCGTTAATGGTGTCACTTATTTTGATGAGCTGCTGGACACACAAATGGGAATATGTCGTGGTAGTGGCGTGATTAAAGAACAAAATGGCAAGCCTGTCATCGCTCATTATGTTTTGTCCATCGCGGTACCCAATGACAATGTAGCTAGCCTGACTGAAATGAAAAGAAACTGGGATGCTTCCTACATCAAAGAATTGAAATCCCGATAAGGCACAAATTAAGGCTCGTGTGTCAATCGCCGATGAAGGAAACCTTTTCTCTAGTCACCTGAAACCACTCCAAAGTCCTATTATACAAGAGTTTCAAAACGCATCCCGTTTTTTATTAACACATTTTAACAACAAATTTTATCGTTTAACGGACCTCTATAAGCGCCGTTAATCGAGTATTGTTGCCATTGAACTCATAACGCTACCAGCTAAAGAATAGTGAAAACCGTACGCCTCTTACAGGAGTATATTGCTTGAACATTGAGCACAGATTTATGAGAATCATTACTTTAATTATCCTTTTAGCATCCTTTACGGTTTCTGCCCAATTGGGAACCGATGCTCCATGGATGAAAGACATCGCGGTACAAAAAAGTACTGGCGATATCAAGTATGATCAAGTCAAGACTGCTGGAGAACAATACTGGTCTTCTCATAACAAAAACGCCAAAGGAAGTGGTTACAAGCCATTCCTAAGATGGCTTGAAAGAGCCAAACCTTATGTAAAACCTGATGGTACTGTACAATCAGGTCAAGAAGTAGCTGAGCAACTTCTAGGGTTCATGCAACCAAAAGATGGTTACGTAGATAAATCCAGCTGGAATCCGGTTGGACCTTTTACTTATGAAAACACTTCTTCCTGGTCACCTGGTCAAGGAAGAATAAATACTATAGCGGTAGATCCTAATAACAGTGACGTGTATTATGTGGGCGCGCCTTCTGGTGGCTTGTGGAAATCTACCACCGCAGGACAACACTGGACTCCACTGACTGATTTTCTTTCCCAAATAGGAGTTAGCGCTATCGCAATTGACGCTAATAACTCTAATGTTGTTTATATAGGAACTGGTGATGATGACGCTGGTGATTCCTCAAGCATAGGAATGCTTAAGTCTACTAATGGTGGCGACAGCTTTACAACAACTGGACTTACTTTTAATGATCCTGGTGCCAATATAAGCGAGATTTATATTGATCCATCTAACAATGACAACCTCTACATTGCATCCAACAAGGGATTGTTCAAATCCATGAATGCAGGGACTACCGTGAAGAAAATTTTTAGCGGTAACGTAAAGGATATCAAGATAAATACGAGTAACCCCAACATTATCTACCTAGCAACGCCCAACTCCTTCTATAAGTCGGTTGATGCTGGTGAGACTTTTACCCAAATCAATTTAGGTTTACCTACTGGCATTACACGAATGGTTATAGGTGTTACAAAAGCAGATGCATCAGTAGTCTATATTTTGGCAGCAGGTGTTGAAAATAGCTTCATGGGCGTTTACCAGTCTACTGATGGTGGTGATTCTTTTGCTAGAAAGGATGATGGTGTTGATATTCTTGAGAATAAACAAGCTTGGTACAACCTAGCTTTGGAAGTATCGCAATCTGATGCCAATGTAATTTATACTGGAGCACTCAACGTGTGGAAGTCTGTTGATGGTGGTAGTAATTTTGATCGCATCAACACTTGGAACAATCCAGAATCACCTACCTATACACATGCAGACATTCACCAAATAAGAGAATTTAATGGTGAGCTGTTTGTTCTTTCTGATGGTGGTGTTTATAGAAGTAGTAACGAGGCCACTTCATTTACAGATCTAACTAGCGGTCTTCAAATAGGCCAATTTTACCGTATCGCGGTAGGGTCTAAATCCAGTAGCAACATCACTGGTGGTTTACAAGACAATGGTGGGTTTACTCGCAGCGGCAACACTTGGAAAAATTTTCATGGAGCTGATGGAATGGATGCAGGTATAGATCCTAACAACTCTGATGTACGTTACAGTTTTACACAGTTTGGTTCTGGTCTTTACATTACAGACGACGCTGGATCATTTAAGAAGAAAATAGAAGGACCTACACAAGGGAACTGGATCACTCCTCTTAAAACTACCAGCACAGGTGATATCTATGCCGGTTATAACAAATTATACAAAGTAGACGGCGATAGATTTGTAGCCGTATCCTCAAGCTTTACGGGTAATATCGATGTTTTGGAAATCGATCCTATCAATGAAGATATCATGTATGTGGCGGTGGATGCGCAATTGTTTAGAAGTACAGATGGTGGTAAGGAATTTACCTGGATCAAAGAACTTCCTGGAGAAATCACAGCGATTGAAGTAAACAACAATAACGATAATATCCTTTATGTAGCTACCGGATCAGCTTATGGTAAAATAATGATGAGCAATGATATGGGTGCTAATTTTGAAGACATTACTTCTAATTTACCACACTTAGGTAAAAACACTTTGGCTCACCTAGCAAACAGTGCAGACAATGCCTTATTTGTTGGAACAACGGTAGGTATTTTCAAATATCTGGAAGCGTCTGGAAATTGGGTTAAGTTTTCCAATAATCTTCCTAACGTAAATGTTCGTGACATCGAGATCAATCCTAATGATATGATCATGACCGCTGGAACCTATGGTCGTGGTGTATGGCAAACTAAAGTAGAGTTTGTACAACCTATGGATGACATTCGCATGAAATCTGCCTCTAACAATAATGGTGGTTCCATCGATTGTGGCAGTAACATCGTAGATGTCCTGCTTGAGAATACAGGTATGAACCCTATCAACAAAGTAACTCTTACTTATTCCATCAATGGTGGTGCAGACCTGTCCAGAGATTACGAGCTAGAAATCGACCCTCAAGAAGAAGTAATCGTCTATATTGATGATTTGAATCTTGAACCAGGATCGTACACACTTAGATTACAAGTGTCTGCAGACAACGATGAGTTTTTGAGCAACAATTTTAAAACATTGACCATCGTTCAAAACAATTCTGCAAATCTTAACCAGAACTACGGTTTTGAACAAGAAACTCTGGTGACTTTAAATGAAAAAAGCACAAACATCCTTTGGGAGCGCGGTACACCTAAAGGCAGATTGTTGAATAAGGCTGCAGATGGTCAACAAGTTTATGCCACAAATCTAGATGGTAATTATACAGACCTGACCGTTGCCTACCTATACACTGGATGCTACAACCTAGCTGATGTGGATACGGCCCAGTTCAAGTTTGATATGGCCTATGACCTAGAGCAGGATTGGGATATATTCTATGTTCAATACTCGACAGATAATGGGAATAACTGGAATCTACTAGGTAATGCAGATGATGAAGACTGGTACAGCTCCAACAAATCAAATGAAGGCAATAACTGCTTTAGCTGTCAAGGTGGACAATGGACAGGCACTAACAGCCAGATGACCACTTATAAGACCTCACTAGACGATCTTGTAGGTAACGAACGTGTCATTTTTAGATTTGTATTTCATTCTGACCAGTCGATCAATCAAGAAGGTGTCGTGCTTGATAATGTTGAGATCACAGGAAAAAATACCAGTACAAATGCAAAGCAGGAGCTTCAGTACACCGTTTATCCTAATCCATCCAGCGGTATTTTCAACCTTAATTGGAAAATGGATAGTGAATATAATTATCAGGTAACAGACATCACGGGCAAGCAAATCTTGCGATCTGCAACGATTGACAATAAAAAAGAAACATTGGATCTTACTGGTTTCGCACCAGGAATGTATTTCTTGACCCTATCATCTAACGGCGACTCGACAACTCAAAAACTACTCGTACGCTAACAACGCTTTATTTACTCTACATTGAAGAGCTTTCCATAGAGGAAAGCTCTTTTTTATTGTAACAAATCCTAGTCAAGATGCACCTATAGATTGGAAAGTATCGCTTTCGCGCCTGCCTGTCGGCAGACAGGAAAGCGAATTCCACTACAACCACTCCATTACAACCACAATGTTAAATCCGTATAATAATGTTGTTGCAACGGCGGAAAACAAATTACATTTATCACCCTAAAATTCAATACAATGAAACACCATTGGAGCGCTGTTAGATCACTCATGATCATAGCCATAATCACCGTTTTCGCATCCTGTAAAGATGAAAAGGAAACCGAAATCGCTGAAAACAAAACCTATCCCGGCATAGACTTTACCGCCATGGACACCTTAGTGAGTCCTAAGGATGACTTTTATAGATATGTCAACGGTACCTGGATCGATTCTACCGAAATTCCAGCAGATCAAACCGTTTGGGGCGGCTTCAACAAGCTGCGCAAGCAAACAGACGCAGACGTACTTGCCATTCTTAGAAAAGCTGAGAAAGATGAGAATCTAGACCCAGCGTCTGACCAGGCAAAAGCCGTGTACCTGTTTCAATCCATCGTCGATACAGAAAATCGAGACAACACAGATTACCAACCACTTCTTCCCTATTTACAACAGGTCGATGCGGTGACTAACATCAACCAATTGCCAGAATTGCTAGGTGATCTTTCCGCTTACGGGATTAACGGTTTGATATCCTTCTATGCATCACCAGATGCCAAGGACACTAACATCAACGTTGCACAATTAGGAACAGGTAGCCTGGGAATGGCACGCGAATACTATGTGGAACAGGACGAAGACAGCAAGCAAAAGCTTGAAAAATACAAGCAGCACGTGGCTCGCATGTTGAGCCTAACGGGAACGGATAGTCTTGCTGCAAAAACCACCGCTGCAGAAATTGTAGCCTTTGAAGGGAAATTAGCTAAGCCTATGATGGACAAGGTTTCTAGTAGAAACCCTTTGCTATCCTACAATCCTATGCCTAAAGAAAACTTGAAAAAACTGGTTCCTGCGATGGACTGGGAAAGTTATTTTGAAACCATAGGTGTAAAGGATTTTGATACCATCATCGTTTCACAACCAGATTATTTGAAATCCCTACAGCCTATGATCGCGCAAAAGAATCTGCCAGTGATCAAGGATTACCTTAAATGGACCATCATCAATCAATCGGCCAGCAGCTTATCCAGCACCTTGGAAGATGCCAACTGGGATTTTTACAGCAAAACGATGCGCGGTGCCGTAGAACAAGAACCTTTGGAAGAACGTGCCCTAGATGTGGTCAATGGAACTGTTGGTGAAGCTTTGGGTAAACTATATGTAGTTGAAAAATTCCCAAAAGAAGCAAAGGACAAAGCTTTAGAGATGATCGACTATGTCAAAAAAGCTTATGAAGTGCGCATCAATGCCCTAGATTGGATGAGTGCAGATACCAAGAAAAAAGCCATTGACAAACTTAACGGCATGACGATCAAAATAGGATATCCCGACAAATGGAAGGATTACAGCGCTCTGGAAATAAAAAGCCCAGAAAACGGCGGTACACTTTTTGACAACATGATGGCGGTAAGCAAATGGAACCGTCAAGATAATCTTAACGATTTAGGCGAGTCTGTGGATAAGACAGAATGGTTCATGTCTCCACAAACGGTGAATGCCTACTACAATCCATATTATAACGAGATTGTTTTCCCGGCAGCGATTCTACAACCACCATTTTATGATTATAATGCAGATGCTGCGATCAACTTTGGCGGTATGGGCGCAGTAATAGGTCACGAGATCTCTCACGGTTTTGATGACAGTGGCGCTCGATTTGACGCATCTGGAAACATGACCAACTGGTGGACAGACGAGGACAACACAAAGTTTGAAGGATTGGGAACCAACCTTGCAGACCAGTACAGCGCCATTGAAGTAATGCCAGATGTTTTCATCAACGGTAAATTCACTTTAGGCGAGAATATAGGTGATCTAGGTGGTGTAAATGCGGCCTATGATGCCCTACAAATGTGGCTGGACGATAAGGGCAGACCAGAAGAAGATATTGATGGATTCACTCAAGAGCAACGCTTTTTCATAAGCTGGGCAACCGTATGGCGTACCAAGATGCGTGATGAGGCACTCCAGCAGCGCATCAAGGGCGATGTACACTCACCTGGTATGTATCGTGGCTATGTGCCGCTTCAAAATATCCAGGCTTTCTATGATGCTTTTGATATCAATGAAGGCGACGGAATGTACGTCAAACCAGAAGACCGCGTGATAATCTGGTAACACCATTTGAACACTCAAGAAAGGCCTCCTAGTTGGAGGCCTTTTTTTGTCGCATTGACTATCTTTAAGCCATATCTATTTCTCATGAAAAACATTTTCGTTACCGTGCTGTTGGTTGTTGGGTTCGCTTTCGCGAAAGCGCAATCTTCATCCACCTATGTACAAGACAATTACACTAAAACCGTACAATATATTCCCATGCGTGATGGTGTGAAGCTGTACACTGTTATCTATGCGCCGAAGGACACGTCAAAAAAATATCCCATTATGATGCAGCGCACCTGCTATAGTGTGGCGCCCTATGGTGAGAATGAATTCAAGAGATCATTGGGTCCCAACCAATACATGATGGAAGACGGCTACATCTTTGTCTATCAAGACGTGCGCGGTCGCTGGATGAGTGAAGGCACCTTCAACAACATGACACCTAATATTCCAGGGAATGATGTCAAGAACACTAAGGATATCGATGAAAGTTCAGACACCTATGATACGATTGACTGGCTGGTGAATAACCTTAAGAACACCAATAAAAAGGTAGGCCAATGGGGTATTTCATACCCAGGATTCTACACCGCAGCAGCCTTGCCAGATGCGCATCCAGCACTAGTAGCCTCATCACCACAAGCACCTATTGGTGATTTCTTTTTTGATGACTTTCATCACATGGGCGCCACCTTACAAAGCTATTTGATGGCCTATCCAGTATTTGGGCACCAAACGGAAGGACCAACTACAGAGAGCTGGTACAACGATAAATGGGAAGCCATGCGAGCTGCAGGAAACACAAAGGACTCTTATGCCTATAACATTGCATTGGGCCCTTTAAAAAACGTGACCGAGAATATTTATCCAGACAACGAATTCTGGAAGCAAGTGACAGAACATCCCAACTATGACGAGTTCTGGCAAAAAAGATCCATCGTCAATCATCTGGAGAATGTGGACCATGCGGTTATGACCGTAGGTGGATGGTTTGATGCAGAGGATTTGTATGGACCGTTAACCATCTATAAAAATGTGGAACGCAACAATCCAAAAAACAAAAATAACACCATCGTGATGGGACCATGGAGCCACGGTAACTGGGCTCGTGAACCAGGCACGCAAATGGTTAATCACATCGTTTTTGGTGACAGTATCTCGACTTTTTACCAGCGTAATATTGAAACACCATTCTTTGAGCACCACTTAAAAGGTGCCAAGAATCCGCAGTTGCCAGAAGCTTATATGTTTGATACCGGCTTGAAGCAATGGGAACAATTCAACGTATGGCCGCCTAAACAAGACCAGATCGTTTTTGGTTTCGGCAAAAACGGTAAGTTGTTGATGAACGAAAAGGAAGACGAGACCACTAGCTTTGATTATGTAAGCGATCCTGCGCATCCAGTACCTTTTCGTAGTGAGGTAACGCCGGTGACTTTCACGCCTCGCGCCTACATGACAGACGACCAGCGCCATGCCTCCAGAAGACCTGATGTGCTTACTTTCCAGACCGACATCCTAGAAGATGATACCAGACTTGCCGGCGAGATACAAGCCAATCTGGACGTGATTCTCAAGGACATCACAGATGCAGATTTTATCGTCAAGGTCATCGATGTCTATCCAGACACCATGGAAAATGAAGAAAAGACACCAGACCATGTGACTCTCGCGGGATACCAGCAACTGGTGCGTGCAGAGACTTTTAGAGGACGTTTCCGTAATGACTTTTCAAAGCCAGAAGCTTTTGTGAAGGGTCAAAAAACTTCAGTGAACTTTCCGTTGCAGGATGTACTGCACACTTTCAAAAAAGGGCACCGCATCATGATCCAGATTCACAGCACCTGGTTTCCTTACATTGACAGAAATCCACAGAAATACGTGGACAACATCTTTGAAGCGACCGAGGAAGACTTTACAGCAGGAACCGTTCAGATTTTAGGTTCTAGCGAGGTAAGTGTAGGCAAGAGACCGGACTTTGAAATCACCCCTTCCAGTCCTAAAAATTAAGATTATGGTTTCAAAAATATACCTCGTTGCAATAGTGGTTTTGGGAAGTTTCGCTTTCGCGAAAGCGCAAAAATCCACCAACCAGTTCACTAAAGAACAGCAAAGCATGATCATGGATGCTGGAGCGACAGTACCCATGCGCGTTTTCAAGATTACCAAAGAGTCTGACTCGCTGCTGTTGCGCAAGAACAGTATCGCAGTTGATGTCGATCCCAAAGATGCAACCCTTAAAAAACTGGTGGATCGCATGTACGCCACCGTGCGCGATAGCCTGTCGCTAGGTGCTGGTATCGCCGCGCCACAAGTTGGGATTTTAAAACGTATCGCTTGGGTGCAACGTTTTGACAAGCCTGATTTCCCATTTGAGGTAATCTTAAATCCCGTGATCAAACAGTATTCTGAAAAGAAGCAAGAATGTGCAGAAGGCTGTCTTTCCATTCCTGATCGACGCGAGACGCTTAATTCACGAGCCTATGCGATCCTGGTAGAATATGATACGATGGATGCAGGTCATAAAATCGAGATGGTAGAAGACTTTACCGCAGTGATTTTCCAGCATGAGATTGACCACTTGAATGGGATCTTATATCTGGATCACCTAGCGCAGGAACAGCGTGATGCAGAGCGCTCCAATTAACATATTATGTAGATCAAAAGTGCTTTTAATCGAATAATTATGCACTTATACTGTTTTATTAGGTTTTAATTATGATATTAGAGCTTCCTAATTACAAAATTTTATATCGTGCAAACTTCAATTCAAAAATCCAATAGTATCGTTTCTACCTTTAGATTTATTAAAGGTCTTTGTAAGCTAGTGGCGCGAACGTTTTTTGCGTTTTAGGCTGTTGCTTTCAAATTCAAATCCCATCTAGGAATACCGCCTGGATGGGATTTTTATTTGGTAGTATTCTTAGGGAATCGCTTCAATCAGCTTTTTGGTATATTCCTTTTGCGGATTTAAATAGAGTTCATCCGCCTCGTTTTGTTCCTCGATTTTTCCTTTATTCATCACGATCACCCTATCGCAAAAATACTTGACCACGCCTAGATCGTGTGAGATGAAAATATAGGAGAACCCAAGATCTTCCTTAAATTCATTGAGCAGGTTGAGCACTTGAGCTTGTACACTTATATCCAGTGCACTAACAGACTCATCACATACAATCAATTCTGGTTCTAAAGCGACCGCACGTGCAATGCCTATGCGTTGTCGTTGACCACCACTAAACTCATGTGGATAGCGATCAAAATAGCTGCTATCGAGCCCAACACGCTCCAGCAACTGCTCGACACGATGCCTGCGGTCCTTATCGCTGGATCCTATGCCATGCCACTTCATAGGCTCCATAATGGCATCACCTATCTTCAACCGCGGATTGAGCGACGCAAATGGATCCTGAAAGATGATCTGGATCTTTTTGCGCAATTTTCTCAACGCGTTAGAAGAAATCTGACTCAAATCTTGATTTTCAAAAACCATCTGGCCGCTTGTCACGGGAAGCAGTCCTAGGATCATGTTGCCCAGCGTACTCTTACCACAACCGCTCTCACCTACCAGTCCAAGGCTTTCGCCCTTGTAAAGTTCAAAACTGACATTATCTACCGCTCTAAAATAGTGTCGCGGCTGGAACAGCTTTTTCTTAAGCGCATAATCCTTCACAACGCTATCTACTTTCAAAATAGGAACACCACGATACATCTCGTGATGCCGTTCCTTACGTTGGGAAGTACTTTCCACCTGTTCCACCGGTCGCTTTTCCATAAAATCCCTAATGGTAGGCAGTCGTTTTAATCTGCGATCTGTTTCTGGTCTGGCAGCTATCAATGCTTTAGTATACTGTTCTTGTGGATTTTGAAAAAGATCTTGAGCATCATTGGTTTCTACGAGACGACCTTGATACATCACCATAATACGATCTGCAATGGAACGCACCAGCGATAGATCGTGAGAAATGAACACGATGCTCATTCCATATTCCTTTTGCAGCGATTTGAGTAGTAAGATGATCTCTCGCTGGACCGTAACATCTAGCGCCGTGGTAGGTTCGTCTGCGATCAAAATTTTAGGTTTGCAGGCCACTGCCATAGCGATCATGACTCGTTGCATCTGGCCACCACTTATCTCATGTGGGTATTTTTGGTACGTGACCTCGGGCGATGGTAGCTTGACTTTCTCAAAAAGTTCCAACACGGTTTGGTGCCGTTCCTTAGCATTGAGCTGGGTATGAATTTTTAAAATTTCGGCGACTTGTTGACCGCAAGTGATGGTGGGATTGAGCGAGCTCATGGGTTCTTGAAAGATCATGGAGATCTCGCTTCCGCGAAAGCGAGCCCATTCACCAGCATCCATCTTTAACACATCTTTTTCTAGTACAATAGATTTTTTTGCATGCACCTGAATCTGCCGTGTGTCCAGCAAGCCCATAAGTATTTTACTGGTAACCGATTTACCACTACCGGATTCTCCTACAATCGCGAGTATTTCATCCTTGTGTAATTGGATATCGACATCATGCAGCACTTGCGTGAATTGGTTACCGTTTTTGAAGGAAAGGTTCAATCCCTTCACATCAACCTGGAGGTTATTTGGAGATGATCTGGTCATCCTGCAGTAGATTTTCATTGCGCAACTTAAGAATCACTTGCGCGACTGCGATCACGTCACGCTCGCAATAACGTGTGATGCGATCGAGATCCTTTTCTTTGTAATAAACGTCTCGTACTTGGGAACCATCGATATCGTCCTTGGGCGATTCTATACCTAGAATACGAGTGAGTAATTTAAGGCTGGTAAAGTGTTTGTAGTCGCCAAACTTCCACAACTCCATGGTGTCCAGATGTGGTATTTCCCAAGGTTTTTTCCCGAATAGATTAAGCTTAGACGGCAGTTCCAAACCGTGAATGATCATACGTCTGGCAATAAAGGGGAAATCAAACTCTTTGGCATTGTGACCGCAGAGCAGATGCTCATTTCTGGAGAAGTGTTCTTCCAGCATCTGAGCAAATTCCTTTAATAATTGAGATTCCTCACCTTTATAGCTGTGGATCCTGAAAGTTCTTTTAGATCCAGTATCCCTAAAAAAGCCTACTGAAATACAAATGATCTTACCAAACTCTGCCCAGATACCAGCACGGTCATAGAACTCGGCCGGCGTGAATTCTTCCCGGCGTTGATACTGTGTTTTTTGAGCAAATAATTCTTGATCCAACGACTCTAAGTCCTCAAAGTTTTCATGTTGAGGAACTGTTTCTATATCCAAAAAGAGGATATTCTCAAGAGTCAGTTTTTGTATCATAATTACATATCTAGCTCACCACCATCATCTTCTTCGCTTGGACTGCCATTTTCTTGTTGATAAGCGTCACAATCTGTTTGTATGGATAGGTTAGCCGGTCTTGGGAAGCTTTCTTTAGAAACTTCCAGGTTTTCATTTTTGTAAACACCTTTCATATAAGAACCCCATATAGGCAGCGCCATAGAAGCACCTTGACCATATGTAATCCCAGGAAAGTGAACGGCGCGATCTTCACCACCAACCCAAACTCCAGTTACCAGATTAGGTACCATTCCCATGAACCATCCATCACTTTGGTTTTGTGTAGTTCCCGTTTTACCTGCAATAGGGTTCTGTAAATCGTAAGGATAATCTGTTAGAATGTTAGCATAAGACTGGTTTCCTCTCCAAGAGTCCTGTAATCTAGCTCCACTACCATCTTGTACAACGCCTTCCATAAGTTTAACTGTCGTGTATGCCACTTCAGGATTCATCACATCTTTTGAATCTGGCCTATATTGATATAATACGGTTCCATTTTTGTCCTCAATACTGGTTACCAACACAGGTTCATTATAGATACCACCATTAGCAAACACACCATAAGCCGCTACCATTTCATAAAGGCTCACATCTTCTGTTCCCAAGGCAAGTGCTGGTTGAGCGCTCATATTACTTGTATCAATACCCAACGTTTTGACTCTGTCAATCACTGCTTGCGGCCCTACCTCATCAATCAATCTGGCAGATACCGTATTGACAGAATTAGCTAATGCATTTTTGAGCGTTCTCATTTGGCCATATCCACCACTAGAGTTTTTAGGAGTCCAATCACGCTGATTCCCATAACGGCCAGCCGGAATGGTATATTCACCATCGCTGAATTTCATACATGGCGAAAACTTCAAAAGATCAATCGCCGTAGCATATAAAAATGGTTTGAAAGTAGAACCTGGCTGGCGCTTTCCTTTTTTGACGTGGTCAAACTTGAAGTTTTCATGATTGATTCCACCAACCCATGCTTTAACATGACCTGTTTGCGGCTCCATAGACATCATACCAGCTTGCAAGAACTTTTTATAATACCTAATGCTGTCAATAGGCCTCATGAGTGTGTCGATAGGTCCGTTCCATGAAAAAACCGTCATGTCTGTTTTCTCGAGGAAACTGTCCTTTATTTCTTGATCACTCTTACCATCTGCTTTAAGGATTCTCCATCGCTCTGATCTGCGCATGGCAGATGCAAGGATCTTCTCGTCCACTTCTTTCTCTGTAACATCTCTAAATGGTGCCGTCTTCAAGTTTCGGTTTTGATGATCAAACTCGGCTTGCAAATTTTTCATATGATCCTTAACCGACTTTTCTGCGATGGCTTGCATGCGGCTATCAATGGTCACATTGACTTTAAGCCCATCGCGGTAGAGGTTGTACTTCTCACCGTCTGCAGGATTTGGGTTATCTTCTATCCAGTCATCCAGCCAGCTTCTTAGGTATTCCCTAAAATAGGTCGCCATTCCATCGTTATGGGTTTCTGGGCTAAAGTTAAGTTCAATAGGTTGTTCCCTAAGGCTATCTTTCATAGCCTCAGTCATCTTACCGTTACGCACCATTTGCACAAATACCTGATTGCGACGTTGGAAGGACTTCTCTTTGCTTATTTCCCTACGCGGATTGTACTGTCGCGGATTTTTAAGCATGGCAACGATAACCGCACTTTCTTCCACATTAAGCTTTTTGGGCTCTTTTCCAAAGTAAATTCTTGAGGCAGATCTAACACCATCTGCATTGTACAAGAAGGTGATTTGATTCAAATATTGAGCAATGATTTCTTGCTTGGTATACTGTTTTTCCAGCCTGATGGAAATAATCCATTCCTTAAGCTTTTGACCTATACGCTCCACGATATTAGTGGCTGGTTTCTCTGTGAAATAATTTTTGGCCAACTGCTGTGTGATGGTACTGGCACCACCACGTTGTCCCAAGAAAACCACGGCTCTCATGGTACCGTACCAATCAATACCACTGTGTTCAAAAAATCGCTCATCCTCTGTAGAAACGAGCGCGTCCACCATGTTTTGCGGTAAGTCCTCAAAATTTACTGGCGTACGATTATCCTTATAGAATTTACCTAACGTGATACCGTCAGATGCGACAATCTCTGTAGCGAGGTCTGTATCTGGATTTTCCAATTTTGTGTGGTCTGGCAAGGAGCCAAAAACGCCCCAACTGGTCAATAAAAATAGGAGGACCAGCAATCCTATTGCCGTACCGACGAGTTTCCAGAACAGAATCACATTAGCTCGCAAATCTTCTTTGCGCTTTGCTTCCTGGGCTTTACTTACTGCCATCTTGTATTTCTTTTTCAATAGTATATCCGACGTCAAGCACGCCTTCCAGCTGTTCCAATGGTTGGGCACTACCGCTTTTTCTCATAGCTTGTTGCAGGGTGAGTTGATATGTCCCGCTTTCGCGAAAGCGAAATTCTTTCTTATATATTAATTTGTTTTCCACCACATCGCTACCAGTACCCAAAAATGCACCTCTAGCATCTGCCATGGCATACTCCAATGTATCTGTAACGATCTTTCCCTGCGGAAATTTCATTTGAGTGATCAACCAAAGGTTTTTATACGCATAACTCTTGTTGTTGCGCATATTCAAATATATCTGAAAATCAGTAACCGTATCAACCGGTTCGATCAAAAACTGGGCTGGTTCACTAGCCGGCCAAGATGCGCCATCAAAGGACTTACTGTCTGTAGCCACCAGATTGTCATCACATCCGATGATCACCGGGATCGCCAATAAACCGAAAGCAAGTCGACGTACCAGATTCATTTATTTCTTCTCGTTATTGTTGTTGCCACCCTTAGGTGCGCGACGTTTATTCCTGCGAGGTTTGTTGGGTTTGTTCTGGCCGCCATTGCTGGCTGGCTTAGAAGATGTCTTGGCAGCCGTTTTTGCTGCTGGAGCATTTCCTGCTGGCGCTTTCTTCTTATTGCGGTTGTTGCGACGCTTTTTGCGCTTATTCTTGCCTCCGCCAGATTTATTGTCAAAACGGGTAAGACTATCCTGACCTACCACATTCTCAAAACTTACTTTTTCTTCTATGACCAGTTCACGGGCGTATTCTTCAATACCAGCTACCTTTTCCTTGGCCTTATTTTTTGCCACAATCTCGTGAACCTGTTCAATGGTTAAGGTGTGCCAGTTCATCCACTCGCCATCGTAACAATACCACATGAGGCCTTTGAAGATATCTACCTTTTGGCACAAAGCAACTCCTTTCTCAGTATAGAGTTTTTGATTTTGTTTTGGGAACGTGCTAAGTGCATCCAGATAGGAATCCAACTCGTAATTCAAACAGCATTTCAATTTACCGCACTGACCCGCCAGTTTTTGCGGATTGAGCGACAGGTTTTGATAACGAGCAGCGCTGGTGGTAACAGATCTAAAATCTGTCAACCAGGTGCTGCAACACAATTCGCGACCGCAAGATCCTATACCGCCCAATCGAGCCGCTTCCTGACGCAGTCCTATTTGACGCATCTCAATACGCGTGCGGAATGTTCCTGCATATTCCCTAATGAGCTCCCTAAAATCCACGCGCTGATCTGCCGTGTAAAAAAAGGTGGCTTTAGAGCCATCTCCTTGAAACTCAATATCCGAGATTTTCATTTTGAGCTTCAATCGTATGGCGATTTCTCTAGCCTTGATCTTCATCTCATCCTCACGATTGCGGGCTTCTTTCCACTTGTCTACATCGTTTTGATCAGCGATGCGATAAATTTGTAGAACCTCTTCACTGTCAGGCTTGACGCGCTTGCGCTTCATCTGTACACGTACCAGCTCGCCGGTGAGTGTCACGATACCTACATCATGACCCGTTGCGGCCTGGGTTGCGACTACATCGCCTATTTTTAAAGGCAGGTTCTCGTGATTGTGAAAGAACTCTTTGCGGCTGTTCTTGAAACGAACTTCAACATAAGGGAATTGTTCTTGTCCTTCTGGCAACTCCATGTTTGCCAGCCAATCAAAAACGGTAAGTTTATTACATCCTGAGGTACCACAGGTACCGTGATTCTTACATCCACCTGGCGCACTATCGCCAGTTCCACAACTATTACAGCTCATTCTCCTATGTTATATATTGAAATCCAATTACTTGAGTAATGGATTGAAAGTTTTTGCACTAATCGTAAATATAGGGAATATGAAAATGGTATTGAAGCCGCAGTTTTCAAAAATTGAGATCGCCTTAAAGAGGCGTCATCATCAACTTTCAAATTAAGCCCCAATAAAAATCCCAACCATTGCTGATTGGGATTTTGTTTTTATTTCCCGATAACCATCGGGACAGACAAAGGGCAAACCGTATCAAATGCGGCAGAGGCTTATTGCCCAATATGTTGCACAAAAAAACCAGCCTTTTCAGACTGGTTTGTTTTGCTCCTCTTCTTGGGCTCGAACCAAGGACTGAGTTATCCCAATTTCATTAGGTTGATTAGCTTTAAGATCAGAATGGTATCCGTATTGTGTGTTTTTGGATTTTACCAATTTCTATTGCCAGTTTGAATCTTTTAAACTTAAATACAAAAAGAATATACAGATAGATGCTTTAAATTAAAGCATTTTAGATTTTAAAAAAAAATTAAATCCATAGTTTTCCTAAGATAATAGAACGACCTTGAATGTTCTTTCAGGCAGGGTAAAGCGTCTTGAGAAATCAACCGTGTCTGAAACCTACAGAACTAAACTCATAGTTTAACACTACATTTGTTAGAAACCAAAATACGTATGTTTAAAAACCTGCATATTAACTTCAGAAAAGATAGAATGGGCCCAGAGTCGGAACTTGTAGAGCATTTTTTGAGTTATTGCGATAATTTATTTAAAAAAGAAAATCTTGAATACACTGTAATAACTGAACTATATGCGGAAGTAGGCATTCCAGATATCCTGATTGTTGCTTGGGATAAGGATGTAAATTGGAACATAAAGCGTAATAATCTTGACAAAACAGACATAAGAGTTTTACACCATCTCTCTTCTAAAGGAAGAAAAGGATTGAAGTTTCAAACCATTATCAAACATTTAGGTTATTCAGAAAGCAGGACTTATAAATCACTTGACAGGTTACTTTCCGCTAATTTAGTGCAGATTGAGAATGGTGTTTATCGGATATGTGATACTGAAAAAGCATTTTTTTTAAAAAAAATAATTTCAGTAGAAGCTAAAATGAGCGATTGGAGAAAAGCTATGCATCAAGCATCAATCAATCAAAATTTTTCTTCACATTCTTATATCTTAATGCCTAACGAAAAAATATCAGAAAAACTTTTGTCCTCTTTGAATGGAAATATCGGCCTCTTGGCACACCATTCTGATGGTGCAACACTCAAGAAAAGAGCGAAAAAAAGCAAACTACCTGGATCTCATTTTTCGTGGGTGTTGAACGAGTATATTGGCAGAAAGTATTTAACAACCACCTAAACTTATGAAAGATGAGCTTTTAAATATGTCGGTTTTAAGGAGAGGAGGCCAAAAGGAAGTTTTTTTAGCAAAACATCCGGTAGAAGGTAATGTCGTTTTTAAAAAAATATTCCCACATTCAGATAGCACTGAAAGAACAAAACGTGAGGTGAGAGCAGTATCGTTAATGCATGATTTGGAATTCGTTCCAAATATTTTAGCTCATAATTGTGATGAACAAGATCCAGAATATCTATGGCTAGTAGAAGACTATATCGATGGACAAAATCTCCGAGATATAATTACCTCTGGCCGCAATTTCTCAACGGCTGAAATTGTTATATTCCTAGAAACAATGCTTCAAATAGCAGAAGTTTCGGAATCACGAAATCTAGTTCACAGGGATATCAAGCCTGAGAATATAATAATGGATCCTGCTGGGAATTTCTGGTTACTAGATTTTGGTATAGCTAGACATCTAGATCTAGAATCCATAACAGATTCCAATAATCATTTTGGCCTTTTTACTGTTGGATATGCATCGTCCGAACAGTTTAGAAATTTAAAAAAAATGATAGATATAAGAGCTGATCTTTTTTCAATAGGAATAGTTTGTCATGAGATGATAAAAGGAGAGAATTTTTACACTACAAATGTAGATAATGACATATTTAAAGTGATTAAAAAACTCGAGAACAGCTCTTTACCTCCACTCCGTATCAATGGTGACACTCAATATTTATTGTCGACATTTTTAAGCCTTTTAGGTGATCATAGAAGAAATAGAAGACCTAAAACAGCAAGGGAAGCTCGATTAATATTAGAAAGTTTGAGGAACTCACTAAAATTGAACTAAATGAAACTCTATTTACAATTTGGATATGGAATGATGGGGCACTGCCGCCATCTTATTGAAAACTGGGGTTCTGGTACGGTTATTTTGAGCCCTCGAGACATGGAAAAAAATCAAATGAATTCATTTGTCACCAGCTTAATGGAAATAAATGGTTCTGTTATTTTCGATCCTCAGTTTTACCTTCCACAAGCAAATCATAGCCGTCTAATAAAACATGAGTATTGGCCAGACGATTATTCAACTGCTTTATTTAATAGAGTAGAAATAAGGAGAATGCTTGAAATTTTGAGAGACCAATATAATACGCCATTTGATACGCCTTTTTTCATACTCCCAGGAAAGAGAAGCTCAGAAATCAATGATGATTGGTACAATTTTTATTCACTTATAATAGAGGTGGCTAGGGAAATGAACATTCATAATAGTGTATACCTTACTTTATGTTTGTCTCAAGAAGCAATGCGCTCTGAAGATGCAATTCACAATCTACTAGAATACCTAGACACGTGGGATGTAGATGGATGTTATGTGGTTCCAGAACCTTCAAACAACAGTTATTTAGTGAATGACCCTATTTGGATAGTAAATCTGATGGATTTGACAGCAGGTATCAAATTGCAAGGTAAAAAGGTTGTTGTTGGATATTCAAACCACCAGATGCTTAGTTTAGGCCTTTCTAAAGTTGATGCAATAGCATCCGGCACCTGGTTAAATGTAAGAAGTTTCAACATAAGTCGATTTAATAATCCTAATGGTGAAATTGCCAGGAAATCCACGTGGTACTATTGTCCACAAGCCCTTTCAGAATATCAAATACCATTTTTAGATATAGCACAGCGTCTTGGGATACTTCAAGATCTCGCTTCTGCAGCTGTATTTAATTCAAATTATTCTAATATCTTATTTGCTGGAGCACAACCCTCTTCAGTAAATTTTGGGGAAAAAGATGCATTTAGACATTATTTACAATGCCTTAAAATACAAGCGGAAGACTCTGTTAGGGATACATATCTAGAAACTAAGGAACATATTCAACTTAGATTAAATACTAGTGAGCAGCTTACGAATTATTTTAACAGTTCTGGTATTAGAGGAAAAAACAGAGATTTCTCGGACTACATTGATACCAATCTTGCTGCAATCGATGTCTTTCACAGATTAAGAGGCATGGTTCTCAATCACCGATGGCCCGTGATTTGATTATTTATATTTCACAATGTTATACCACAATTGATCAAGGCAATTAGAGAAAATCCCTTTATAAAAAATGGTCGCCAGTAGTTTTAATTCTATATGTATTAATTCTCGAATAAAAAGTCAATAAGATTTATCCTATCTGTGAAATTGTAAAACCTGCTCTTTATGCTAGAATCGTAGATTCAGAATATGACCCAAGCATTTTTTTTATTTGCGAATCATTCTTAAAGAGGCTTTACAATATTTTTATTATTTGGAAAAGGCAAGTAAGAGTAGTTGTTATGTGCATTGATCCTTTAAATTCTATAAAATAAAAAGCCCCACTAAAATTAATTAACAGGGCAATTAGTCATTAGGTTACTCCTCAAATATTCAGACAGATCCTTTAGTAGATCTTCTCTCTCCTCTGCAAACCCTAGCTATACAAGATTTGCTTATTCCAGTCGATCTGCTAGCTTCTGCAATGGATTTAAACTCATTTATTCAGTTACCATCAAGATCAAGTTGGATTACTATTTTCCTTCTCTTATCATCCGGAAGCGGTAAAACTTCAACCTCATCATAGCTTCATAGATAGCCTGCAAATTCATTGTTCACAGACAAGGCAGCTCTTGATATGTCTTGTTTGCTTGCACTGCATGCACTAGCTGCACTATTAAGGTCAGGATACTCGTTTATCAATTGACGTGATTCAATATCATATTGATATACAGTCTTTTTAAACCCACCGCCTTCATCTGAATTATATCCATCCACTTTTGAATTGTACTGCTGAATCCAGTACTTTTCTTTTTTAGCTAATTCATTAATAGACTGTGCGGTATCTATGGTTCTCCATATGAAGGCTTCAGGACCGTAAGTCCTGATAGCCTCATATAGTTTACCATTTTGACCTCTTTCCGCTCTTTCCTGATGGTCTAACTTCCTTTGCTTTATAGAGTTTCTAGTTACCCCAATGTAAACCTTTCCTTGCATCATATTGTAGGCTTTGTAAACGATTAAGCCCCTCCCTTCCATCGATAAACACCATTGTCATTTTCAAGAATGCCTTCCTTATACAATCTCATTGCGTAATCTTTGACCGATCTAGGACTCCAACCAAACTGTTTAATAAAGATTATTACAAGGTGTTTTAAAGGGTAGCTTTTAGATTTATTATCTCTAAAAAACTTTGTCATTTCCCTTTCTCGATCTGATTTTCTACCATCTGTCCGACTCAATAAATCATCCTCGTCACAGGTACCAATCTGATTAATTATCTTATTAGAGTCTATTTCAAACTCATTTGATAATTGATCCTCAACCGAAGCATATCTAGAAACAACATCTTTAAAGTAACGATGACCTTTACTACTTCTTGCTATACCGATTGCAAAGTCTATTTCTTGAGCAAAAGTGCTACTTCCTTTGATACTATCCATAGTCAAGTTACTATCTCTCATTTTGTGAGTATGGTGTATACAAATCAAAGTAACCCCAGTTTCGTAAGTAATAGATCTTAGGTTTCGTGTAATGTACTCTGCATTACTTGAGTCCTCTAATTTTTTGGTATTCAATCTAGTAATACTATCAATCACTACAACCTCCGCTTCTGATTCAACTATCAGCTCTTTAATCAAAGTTCAGTGATCTTCTGAACAAATATGAGTAGGAAAGTCAAGTTGTTGATACCTATAATTAGTATTGAAAAGATCTTTTTCCTGATCGCTCAAAGTGTTAGATTGATCAACATTCCGAGCCACCCTTTCAGCTCAGAATTCTTCTAAGCCTATAAAAAGGGTTTTTTTAGGAATCCCTGAGAGCTTAGAGTTCAAAAAGCTTTTTCTACCAACCGCAATTGACATTGCTAAGTTTTCTGAAAAAATACTTTTACCACTTTTTGCTGGGCCAAAAATTATTCCGAATGATTTTTCTTTTATTCCTCGGAAAAGGAATTCAGGCTTTGGCATTGTTTTGAGTGCTTCTTGCATTTCTGCAAATGACACTGATTTTCTTCATTGTTTATTCATAAAAAAGTTTTAAATAATTGCTTCGTTGCAATTACGACCCAAAGGTAAATCGAAGTACGACCACCACTAGGTATGAATAAAATGATACCCACAATCAAATGAGGAAAAAACCATCATTATCAAATAGTTTTTCCAACTCATTAGCCGCGTTCACTTGCGACTTTTCACCGTTTTGGCTTCCAAAATCAGAAATAAGACTAGCTACCCCCTTCATAGAATAATGCTTTTTCTCATTGCTTGAATAGCGAGTTGTAAATTGTAAAAACCTAGACAGGTCAGCATTAGATATGCTACGATTAATTATATTTCTTTCTCTGAGTACGCAAAAGAAATATGTGAGAGTAGATCGGTTTAGATTAAAGTCCATTTTCACCAAATTCTTAGGATATGGATTTTGTGCATATTCAGATAATAGGTCGTTAATAGACGCTATTGCTGATACAAGTTTATCAGTGATATTTCTATCCTTAATGAACGAATTATATGACTCGCGACTAAGTTTCTGCAAATAAGAAATCAGATTATTAGCCAGATGGGATATGTTTTCAGGTGTCAAGTATAAATTTGACTCTATACGATCAATGAATACGTTCTTTGTAAAGTCTTCTTCTATATCTATAAAATCAAGGATTCTTTGTCTTAAAGTAGCTTCATCATGAACTAGTTGCCCTGTATCATCCAAGAGAGATCGCTCTACTCGGAGTTCTAAATTATATGCTGAATTATCAAGATCCTGATACCTGCTTTTAGAATCACTTTTTAAAATGGTATCAATAAAAAAATGGTAAGATTGAGAGCTCTTAAATTCAGAAAAAGGAAGTTTGTTCATTGAATAATTTTACACATGACGGCATTACTTGCTGCTTAAAAATAGTGCAAGTAATGCAGACAGTGCACATATCTAGCTAGTCGTTTTCAGTGGTTTTGTTGATAAAGCAGAAACCGTCTCAAAAGTTTGCATCAAAATACAGCATAACTGCTACGAACGATCTACATAATGTCAAAGTGGAAATAGTGGTATGCTAGTCCTGATATTATATAGACAGTAATTAAATCTTTAGTGACCTTCACGGATGAAACCACCAAGATTTGGTTTGACGTATACAAGCCTATTGGCCGAATAACTTGTACACGAAAAGGGCATATTAGCTCCACCAATCTGTTCGTTTTAGTCACAATCAGAATGCTATTAGGGGAGCTGTATTTCAATATTTCAGCTATCTGTCCATCCGTCATTTTGGTGATAAAGGCTATGTATATTTAATCTAGGTACCAACTAGGAGTACCTGTTTCCATGCTTTTTCCCAGGTGTTTGACCAATTCAAAGCAGTTAGCATTACGTTGAAAATTACGATCGATGTAAGATGACTTGTTGGCTGATGTCATCAAATTGTATAATGACCACAAGGTTATAGACCCGTCAGATTCTTTCGCAAAGTTCTTATCCGTATGATATTCTTTTACGATAGTTGAAGCTTGACTTTCTGACAGAGTACAATTCATCACATCAGGATTTTTTGAACGATCTAAGTAGGGCAGCATTCTCAATTTTCCAACCAGTAATGAAAACTGCTTTTCAGATAACTTGTATTCTAGGAGCTGTTCCATATCAAGCAATTGTTTTTGAGAGTCAAAGCTGTCAATTAAATTTGACGCCTTCTCTCCCAGTTCTTCTAACCTTGATACACGTACAGAATCCATCAAACCATCTGTACTAATGCATAGGTTGGTACATACCCAGTTTTTAAAACCTATGAACAACTTGAACTTCTCCATGGACTTAGTGCTATAGAGGTTTTCTTGATTATAGGCTCTAACCCCACCTATACTTAGTGACAGCTTACTATTTCCAATCACCTGATAAATCTCAGGGATATCTATTGTAAATGCACATCTCTCATAATATCTAGTCTTTTCGTGCTCAAATAGATCCTTGACTGATTTACCAACAGCACCAGGCACTCTTCCTTTTATGACATGACTAACTCTTATAGAAGCATCATTGACATGGTAATCAGGTAAAGCGTTTCTAACGCTCTGATTGACCATATCAATAAATTGAAAATGGCTTATCGTAGTTTCGTTGTCTTTAGTAAAGACTGGAACAATGCAATCATTTCTCAGATGCTCCAAAGTGACCACCTCTGTATTAGCCACTATAAAATCATTTCCTATGTGATTATGTTCTTCAATCACCATTTCCAATGGTTTAGGGTTGTATTCTATTAGATTATTCATTTCACGATTTGATTAGGGTTAATAATATTTGAGTTTTCACTGGCTTTTTCAATGGGTTTTAGGAGCTCATTTTTCCTAGCACTAAGCAATGGAAGGATTATACTATGATGGTTTTTATAACTATCATATATAATCTTTAGCTCAGCTTCTGTCCTAGCTAATAGGATCTCCTGTTTGATATCATCCAATGACTTTCCTGTATTGCACCAGCTCTTCAACTTTCTACCGGTCGCTGAATTGATTACAAACTCAGGTTTATTCATAAACAGACCAGTTCTATCTTTTGAAACGCTTACTAAGTGCTTATCATTGACCAACTCAAAGTTTACCGTCAATTCATACTCAAAGCCTTCACGTGTAATTTCCTTTGTTCCGTGCTTGATGACTGTGGTTCTACCATTGCCATTTGTATCCAATGAATAATCTATTTTCCTCCTTACAGTCGTTATAATGTGAGCTGTAGAATTCAATATTTTGTCAATGAAAGATTGATGTCTAGGGGAAACCTTTGCCCAATCTTGAAACCGTCCACCCAATTTTTCGTGAATGCTTAAGCAACCTCCAGCTCCTTGCCATTCGTGAGTGATACTATCAATGATAATGACCTCCATGCCTTGTTCTTCACAGATACTGATAGCTTCTATGTATCTCTCTGGAGAATAAGGCTCATTTAGAGGTAATACGTTGTAGTCCCCTAGATGAGAGTATAGACTAGCACTATTATTCTCCGTATCAATAACACAGATTTTTGACCAATTTTCTGTTATTCCATAAGCTAACAGCAGTGCTGACATTGTTTTGCCAAATCCAGAAGCTCCACTTAATCCTAAGCGTAGTTTCACTTGATGCCTTTCGGCTTTAATTAATTTCATTTTGTTGAGTTTTTAGCATAAGAAAAGAGCCTCTCAATAGAAAGGCTCCTCATTCATAATTATTACGTTGTTCTAATACACTACTTCACGTGAAGCAACTTGTTCGTTGATTATGGTGTCGTTTTCATCAACATACTCATAACGGTGTGACAAGGTTATAACCTCATCTGTTCCTGCAATTGCATATTCATAAGGCTCTACCGTTACCTTCTTGACACTACCTTCAATCTGCTGACCGACAAGTGACTTACACATAGCTTCATCAAATGTGCTAGACACACTAGCAGTTTTTGCGGTGAAGTAAGTTTTACCTGTTGATTTGCTCTTTTCGGCTTGAAGCCCTCCTGTGACAATCAAAATGTTGAATGACTCTCCGTTTTCTTTTTCAATTGTTTTGAAATCTGTAATCGTTACCATGGTTTTAATTATTTAAGATTGTTGGTGGGGATTATTCCCTTTTGTTAAAAGGCATGGGGGTGATTTGTGAGTTGGTGAGCGGTGAAAATTTCAAAAAAAAACGGGAAAAATTTTAGAAAAAATTGAATGAGACTTTTGGGGTTTATATTTGGGGTATTTGTAATAGATGTTGAGCAAAATGAAAATTTCCACAGTAATAAACCTTCTTATTCTAATTGTCCTATGCTCGTCTTGCGAAAAAGAAAAGGAAGTGGAGTATTCTATTTTCAAAGGGAATATTAAAAACACCTCAGGAGCCTTACAGTTAAGACCAGCTAAAGGTTTTGAGAACGAGAGTAAAACTATTCGTTTGGATGAGTTTGGTAATTTTAATGACACATTGTTTACAGATGAGGGTCTGTATTTATTGTTCGATGGAACAAACATGATAAATTTCTTCCTTAAGCCTTCTAATACGTATGGATTAGAATATGATGCTAAGAAATTTCGTCAAGACGGAATAAAATTGACTGGCAGTGACATAGCCTTCAATGAATATTTTGTTGAAAAATCACGTACACAAGTATTTCTTGATCCGACCGTGAAAATGACTGAAACGGAGTACAGGGATCTTCTTAACGATATAAAAACTAAACAGCTCGATAGACTTAATGACTCTGGCCTTTCAGCGATTATTAATGACTATGAAAAAAGTAAAATCGAGTACCAATACCTTAGGGATCTGAAACTGTTTTTATTTTATGCAGGGATAAAGAAACCTACAAAAGAATCAATAAATGAGTTGAATATTAACTATTCAAACGATGAGCATTATACAAAGTTTGGAGCATATAACAGTATGGTAGACGACAGAGTTATATTGCAGATGGAAGAAAAAGCAAAGAAGGAAAAGTTACGGGACACTTCCTATAGCAACAACCAAAACTTTATCAAAGGTGTTAATGAGTTCGCTCCTACCGAACTAATTAAGAATTCAATAATAAGCACTTTTGGGCCTCAATACATTGTAGAAGCAAAAGATAAAGAAAGCTTCTACAACGATTTTATATCTCATTACACAGGAAATGACAGTATCTTCAAAAACGAGATGTCAGAACTCTATCTTGATCTTTCAAAGTTGCAGAAAGGCACCACATCTCCAACTTTCCAGAATTATAAAAATTATACAGGAGGTCTGACTTCGCTTGATGATTTTAAGGGGAAAGATGTACTTATAAATCTATGGGCTACATGGTGTTTGAACTGTTACGAATCCATCCCTGTTATCGAGACTTTGGTTGAGGAGTATCCTGAAGTCGTGTTCTTAAACATAGCATATCAGGACGAGGAAAAGAAATGGAGGAAGATGATCAAGGATAAAAAATTTGCTGGGGAGCACATACTAGCAGATAGAAAGGATGAATCTTTTTTTGAGGAATACGCAGTTACAGGCATTCCCAGATATATATTGATTGACAAAAACGGTAATATTATCGATAATAATGCGCCAAGACCGACAGAGGAAGGATTGAAGATATTACTTGATAGTCTATAAAATAGTTACCGAAGTATACTTATCTTGGAAGAGCCGTCTTGTTGTTCTGTTTGACATAAGACCAGTAATGTTTCAAAAGTGATAAATTGATTTAAGTACAGCGAAGTAACGGCATCCATGCTACCTCTAAAGAACTTTACGCAGGTTCTCAATATCGCTTGGCCTAGGTGCATTTTTATTCACGATTTTACCACTTTCATCGGTAATCATATAAAGAGGGATAGTAACAGCATTACTGCCAACCTCACCGTAATTTTTATGGAATGAATCCGAAAAATCCTTTGAAGCAATCATATGCATCCCTGACAACTGGTTGCTTTTGATCTGCGTCTCCCATGCGTTCTTATTTGCTTGCTGGTCGATGGAGATGTATATTTTTTTATAGCCTTTTTCTTTCAACAAAGCATTCAATTTACCATTATGCTTAAATTCCTCGATACATGGAACACACCATGAAGCCCAGATATCTACGAAATACTTTTCCCCTTTCAAAGTTGACAAAAGTTCATCCATGTTTGCGATCTCGCTATTTTCTAGAAAAATGGCGTCAGAGGGCATCTTTTCAGTAAGTGCCTTCTGGTACTCTTTTACCTTATTGATATTTGGATCAAGGTAGGATAGATAACGACTTTTAGGATATTCGTTTTTGAAATCATCATATAGTCTGATCAGACTTTTCGGATTGTCTGACCTCTCAGCTCTATTGTAGATAAATAAGGCGCTGATCTGTTCCCTTGATTTCGATTTTGGAAACTCTTTGATTGAAGCATATTGCATGTCGTTCATTTCATCCGCTTCAAAGAGTGCCCTATAACGATCCATGGAAGCCTCTCCACTCATTATAGATTCAACAAAAGGCTTGTTGACCATTATTGACTCTCCATAAGCTCTCCAGTAGGTCGATTTATAATCGGCTTCAAGTGGATTGCTTCGCTCGACGCTGTCCCATATCTTTTTTACTTCATTGTAATCATCACCTTTACCAGCGTAGAATCTTTGGCTAAAAATATTATCTATATTGTAGGCATAGTAATAGTTTATTTCTGTTTTCAAAAGATCGCTAAACTCACTATCGATGCTATCCTTTTTCTCTAGAGCAGTAACAGTTTTGAGGTCTGAATCTCTAAGGCTCCAATACTTATTTAGCGTCATTTGAAGGGTAGTGTCATTTTCATAGATCCCAGAACCAACCCGATGTGTTTCTGGCCTGTCGAATTCGTTCAACAAATTAAGTCCAGAGGCGTTCGTTCCTTCAAAAACGACCGCTGAATCCCTAAATACCAATTTGCTTTTGGCTCCAGGAACCATGATGTTGTTTTTGAACTTGCCATTAACTATGATCTTTGAGTTTTTAGGCCTTTCAATATTTTTTGTTACGATATATTTCCCTGATGCATTCGGTTTAATGGTATCTCTATCCATCTCGTAGAAAAGAAGATCATCTTCTGAATAGAGTATTTCAACAAACTCAATATTCTCTCCACTTATCTCTAGTTCATATGGCTTCGAATCTTCTTCACAGGATAAAAGGAAGAGAGCGATAAAGGGAAGAATTATAAATTTTTTCATTGGACTCGATTTATTGAATAAGTTGGAAAAGATAGTTATTGCTATCTAAACACCTACCTTAAGTCAGCCCGATAAAGTTCTGCTTGACATAACACCACAACTATTTCACAGTTTATGGTCAGGACATTTTCAAATAATTTTTAAGCTGTTGATAATTGCCAATCTTTAGGGCTATCGTGCCATCTGTATTCAAAAGTATATAAGTAGGGTATCCCTCAATAGAAAACTCCTTGTCCATTTCTTCACGATCAGAGTTGTTTGGATTGAACCTTAGATTATACCAGTCATATTCATTTTTTTGAAGATAATTTTTCCAAACGTCAAACTCTTGGGTAGTTGAAATACTAACCAGTTTAATGTTTTTGTCTTTCAATGCTTTCAAATCCTTGGCAATTATCTTGTGGTCACGTTCACAGGGAGTGCAACCTACAAACCAAAAATCCATTAAAATCATTTTATCGCTTGAAATACCAATCGATTCTGACTGGTTATCCCAATTTAAGAAGCTGTATTGAGAAACATCAAACACCTTGTTCTCAATTAATGACTTGGTATCCCTGTATGATGTAAACATCGGATGGTTTTTTAGTAGTGGATTTTTTTTCTCTAATATGGCATTCAATTTCTTCAGCTCTTCAATATTATTTTGATTTCTCCTTGCAAATAAATCTGCAACGTCCATTGAAAATATCTCATCTCTTCCCAAATCAGAAACTGTTTTGAGCAAAAACTTATTTATCTCGACGGTGTCAGATTTTTGACTCGTTAATTCTTTAAAGTTTTTTCTGAAGGCAAGGGATTTATAATGCATGTCGGACCCTATAAGTGTATCAATCACGAGTTTTCCATCATACCTTCCTTTAAGTTCAATATTCTCACCTTTGAGCCAAAGCTGGTCATATGGGAACGGATTTGGAATCTGATTACCGTCTTTCAAAAACTTTATCTGGTAATTATCATTTATACTATCGTTAAACTTGATTCTCATTGTATCCGTAAATGCTACTTTATGTAACTCCCTTTGCTGTGTAAGATCAAAAATGATCAGACTATCTATTTTTTCATTTGTAGTCAGGTATAAATTCAGATCAGCAAGTTCCTGGAGATCATTTTTATTTTCATTGCCGCAACCGTAAATTGATATGCAGAGCAGTAGTATTATCATTTTTTTCATACACAATTAGCTATTGATTTCTAAATATTCTTTGATCTCTTCATATGAATTGGTTGAAAATTCAATTTTTCTTTCAGTATTCAACAGCATATAATTTGGAAATGAACCAAGTCTCAAGTCCTTGTTTATTTCTTCCATGGTTTCATTTTCGTCAACTCTATAATTTGTCCAATTATATCCGTTTTTCTCCAAGTATTCGTTCCAAACCTCATGTTTTTGATCAACAGAAAGTCCGATGACATCTATTCCTGCCGAGTCAAATAATTTCAGTTCTTTAGAGAACGTTTTATGATCTTCAATACATGGTGGACAATTCACAAACCAGGCATCTATTAGATATTTCTTTCCAGTCTTCAAATTAATTTTTACTGGTTTATTTTCAATATCACGAAAAGAGTATTTTTCAAAATCTATAGGAATATTGTTAAGGCTAGAGTTTACCCTTTCCCAAACTCGGAAGAATTCGTGATCTCTGATTGTTTTATCTTGCTTAGACATAATCTCATACAATACATATAAGTTCTCTGGATTGTTTTGGTTCAAACCATAGTAGATATCCGCAACAGCAAGTGAGAAAGGGTTATCCATATTAGATTTTATAGTTCTGAGCGTTAATTCATTTTTTACCTCTAGACTCGCTCCATCCTTATATATTTTTCTAGATTCTCTGTTGTATTCCTCTCGTGCATAATGTACCTGTGAGCCTATAATGGTATCAATGATGAGTTTCTTGTCAATCGTACCTTTTAACTGAATCTTCTCGCCTTTTAGCCATATCTGGAAATGTCCCATGGGACTGGAAACAATTTTCCCATCTTTGATAAATTGGATGTTATAGAGATCGTTGATACTGTCCTTAAATTTAAATCTAAGAGTATCGTTAAAGGCAACTTTATGATTCTCCCTATTTCTATAGATATCAGTTATAAGAACGCTATCAATATCTTCGTCCGTTGATAGGTATAAATTTAGATCCGAAAGGTTTTCCTCTACCGGCTCTTGATCTGATTTGCAACCAACAACTAGTATAAAGCAGGCTACAAGTAGGATTTTATTCATAGGTATTTGTTTTAAGGCTGGACTTAAATATAAAAAGGAGCGTTGAAAAAGTCCTTGATACTCAAATAGGTTGCTCTTTCCAATCTCCCGTTCTTTTCCTATTTTAAGTTAGCTCAATTCGGTTCTGCTTGACATAATACAGGCTAAGGTTTAAATCTTCCTATTTCTAGTTTATTTGATCAATTTAATAAAACCTAGCCAACTCTCTACTAACCTGCTTATTTAAAATCTTGCCATAACTCTGTTCAGTTATCGTAATACTAGAATGTCCTAGTAGTTTCTGAACAATCTCCATGGGAACATCATTATAAAGCAGTACGGTTGATGCAAACGTCTTTCTAGCTGTGTGGTGAGTCAATCTTTTATTGATATCTAAGATGACTGCAATCTCCTTTAAATAGCTATTGAACCGCTGATTTGAAAGTTTAGGTAAGCTATTATTATTGTAAAAATCTAAATCAAGTAGTACACGATTTGCTTTTGGAAGTAAAGGAATAGAAATAGTTTTGGAGGTTTTCAACCTAGTTATGATTATCCAGTCCTTACCATCAAATCCTTTTTGAATGTGTGTTCTTTTCAATGCTGTCATTTCTGCATACGCTAGTCCTGAATAACAACAAAAAATAAATAACTGCCGTACCAAATCAAGTCTGCTCTGAATTAATGAAGTATTCTCAAAAATCTCAAGCTCTTCAGGTGTCAAGAAAACAACTCTATTTGACACTGTTTTAGTTTTATGCTCAGCAAACGGATCTTTTGGTAGTAATCCTTGACTAACTGCTGCCTTAAATGGTTTTCTAAAACGTTGAATGGTTTTATTGATAGTTATCTGCTTTTGATTTTTTGTCACTTTTAGCCAATATTCAAATTCCTCTAGAAATGAAATATCCAACTTATCAATAGCTGTATTTTTTATAGTCTCTAATTTTACAAATTGAGCAAGGTGGTCATTGATATATTTGAATTTTTTCCAGGTTGACAACTTGATATCCTTGTCAATAAGCCTTTCTAGCTTGCTTACGTAGTTATCGTAGAATTCTGTTACACTTATGGCTGATTGCCTATTAACGCCTTTATATCTATCGTAGATAGAACTTATATTTAAGATCTTGGATTCCAATTGCAGCTCTAATTCAATTTTTTGGAGTTTAGACCCAATGGTTTGTAGCAATCCATTTTTAGTGATGTAGTCAACATCATCTTCCGTTACAGCCTGATCATCTTTAGACCAAAGGTCAGGGTCAACAAAAATCCCGGTTGAGAATTTTTTGATGGCTTTAGCAAATGAGATTTTACAATAAATTGGGCAAAGACCTCTGTTGTTCTGTTTGTTCAGGACAGCATAGTACCTGATGTAAAGTTTTTGATGTTTCATGTCTAATTATTTGATTTTTAATAATTTGACACAATACAGAATGGGTTCCCTTTTTTATTTATATGGGTTCCTTATTGTTACCTTATTTTGAGCTAAAAGCTTCTATCTAATGAACTTATTGTTTTGTAACTTACTGAATATCAGTAAAAACAAAAATCCCAACCATTGCTGATTGGGATTTTGCTCCTCTTCTTGGGCTCGAACCAAGGACCCTCTGATTAACAGTCAGATGCTCTAACCAACTGAGCTAAAGAGGAATGTGATATACACATGCTCAAGCTATTTGCTTAAGCGGATGCAAATATAATAGGTTTTGGATTTTACGCCAATATTTTTCAATAAAAATAAAAGGTTGATTTCTTATCCAAACAACCATTTGTAAACGTCGTTACCATTTGCATAAAGCATCAAGACTAATAAAATCAAGATCCCAATGATCTGTGCGCGCTCCATAAACTTATCTCCAGGCTTGCGTCCGGTAACGATTTCATACAGCAAAAACATCACGTGGCCACCATCCAGCGCAGGAATAGGCAAGATATTCATCACGGCTAGAATGAACGAAATCAAAGCCGTGGTACCCCAGAATTCAATCCAATTGAAGGTGTCTGGATATAATTTAGCAATGGTTCCAAAGCCACCCAATTGTCCAGCACCTTTTTTAGTAAATACATATTTGAACTGTGCGATATAGTCATGCATGGTCCAGTAACCACGGGAAATACCCGCAACCAGACTTTCACCTATAGAATAATTACGAACACTCACGTCTGCAAACTCTCTTAAATTATTGGTGTAAACTCCTAATCCTTTTGCGATTTCAGGTCGCGATAAGGTCAATTCTATGTCTCTTTGGTTCCCATTTGAAAGTACCGATAGAATAAAAGGTTGGTCAGGCTCAACACTATAATTCATGGCATAAGTAAAGTCGGTTTGAAATTCAATGGGTTTTCCTGCAACCGCGATAACATCATCTCCTTGTTTCAGGCCTAAAGAATCTGCCAGCATACCAGGAGCAATAGAATCTATAGCAAATGGATATCTAAATTCTGGTCTTCCCATGATACCATCCTCAAACATTCGATCGCCTATGTCCTCAGGAATGTTGATCTCTACAGGTGCGCCATTTCTCAAAACAGTAACGGTCTCAACATCTCTAAACACAAGCATTTTATTGAGGTCCAATGCATTTTCAAGCGTATCACCATTGATGAGCATAGGTTGGTCTCCTTGCATGAAACCTACTTCTTCAAGGGTTTTTGAATACCCAAAACCGTACTTAAAATCATCACCATGAGCCACCTGTGTTCCCTGAGAATACATGATCCCGGCATAAATGATAAACCCTACGAGCACGTTAACGATCACACCACCCAGCATCACGATCAATCGCTGCCACGCCGGCTTGGATCTAAACTCCCATGGTTGTGGTGGTAGCGCCATTTGCTCCTTGTCCATGCTCTCGTCAATCATTCCGGCGATCTTGACATAACCACCTAGTGGCAACCATCCTATTCCATAAACGGTCTCGCCTATCTTTTTCTTAAAAAGGGAAAATTTGATGTCAAAAAACAAGTAGAACTTCTCTACTTTGATTTTAAAAAGTCGGGCTGGTATAAAATGACCTAATTCGTGAAGAACGATGAGCAGGGAAAGACTCATCAAGAAGTTAATAATCAATACAATCGTGGGATGCATGTGTCTAATCGGTTTTCAAGCGGCAAAAATAAGGGATTCGGCTTTGTAAAAGCAAAAATCTCAAAACTAACAGATAACATCATCCATGCCGCTGTTGATCTTCCTGCCATACAGGTGGTTTTTTTTTGAAAGTTTGATTGTGGTTAGTTCGCTTTCGCGAAAGCGAAATTCCCATCAGCTGCCCTAATAATTCCAGCTTCAATAGAGGCCATAATTATGTTAGGAAAGCCTTATATACACCACTAAACTTACAATAAGGTCGTAATTTTGTATTTAAGCTGAACGATGAAAGAATTTTTGATACATAACAAGTGGCGCATCCTTTTTATGGTGGTGCTTTGTGGTGGGATTTTGGCGGCATTTCAATATGCGCTCACTCCAGATCGCCAGCTTGCCGTGCTACAACCAGACCAGTTTGATCCTTCATTAGTGGACGACAGCATGCTTTTTGTTAAGAAATACCACAAAATTGCTCCGTTTGAGTTGATCAATCAAAATGGAGACACGATTACCCAGGCAGATTATCAAAACAAAATCTACGTAGCCGATTTCTTCTTTACCACATGTCCCAGCATTTGTCCCGTGATGACCAAAAATATGACGATGCTGCAGGAAGAATTTAAAAATGATCCAGAGGTGCTGTTACTCTCGCACAGTGTTACTCCAGAGATTGATAGTGTCCAGGTCTTAAGAGAATACGCAGATCGCAAAGGTGTGATCGATGCCAAATGGAACCTAGTCACAGGCGATCGCAAACAGATCTATGATCTGGCAAGAAAATCCTACCTAGCTGCCAAAAAGAATAAATATGGCGGCGAGAACGCCATGATCCACACAGAGAATTTCTTGCTGGTGGACAAAGAAGGTCGCCTACGTGGTCGTTCCTATGACGGTACTGATGAAGAAGATATCAAAGCACTCATTGAGGATATTTATGTGCTTAAGGAGAGTTATCAAGTTGAGGAATAAGAACATTTTACAAAGCGTTGAAAGCCGTTAGTGTATTCCTTATTTTTGCGGGCTAATTGTATCCATGAGCTTTTTCGGTTATATTTTTCTTTTCTTGGTATTGCGATGGTTGTACTCGCTATTTGTAAATAGTTCCACCACAACCCAGCGCACTGGAGCACCATTCCAGCAGCGCTCTACCACAGTAAGTCCAGAAGATTTTGAGCTGCACTTGTTGACACTTTCGTCCATCGTCATGAAGGCTGATGGCAAGGTCACGCAAAATGAGATACAGTACGTACAACAGTATTTTGTAAGCAGCTATGGTAAAGATCGCGCTAATGCGATTTTCAAGGTATTCAATGAGGTCGTAAAAAAAAGGGAGATCAATCCTGCTAGAGTTTGTCAATACCTCAATGCCAGAACCCGATATGAGTCCAGGTTGCAGATTCTGCATTTTCTATTTGGTATCGCGCAAGCAGATGGTCATGTAAGCTCTCCAGAAGTGAACATGCTACAGCAAATTGCTGGTTATCTGAGATTGACTCAGCGTGATTTTATCTCCATCAAGGCCATGTTTGTCAAGGATCAGGACAACGCCTACAAAATCCTTGAGATCGACAAATCTGTGCCAGATCATGAAGTGAAAAAGGCTTACCGTACCATGGCTAAAAAATACCATCCAGACAAACTTATTGATATGGACGAGGCTTACAAAAAAGGCGCCGAGGAAAAATTCCGCAAGGTGCAGGAAGCCTATGAAACCATCCAGAAAGAACGCGGAATGGTGTAAATCTTAATGGCTAATCACTACAACCTTAATCGATTAATGATTAAGGTTTTTATTTGCCTCTGTTTTTAGACAAGACTAAAAATATATTTTTACCGTTCAAATTAATAATTTACCTTTGCCGCATGCACTCAGTATCAGAAGAGAACTATATCAAAGCCATAAATCACCTGCAGCAGGGCGATGCGCTGGTATCTACTAATGAAATTGCGGGACAGATGAATACCAAAGCCTCATCTGTTACAGATATGCTCAAAAGACTAGCAGATAAAAATCTTGCCGAATACATTCCCTACAAAGGTTCCAGGCTCACAAAACTGGGAATGGATCATGCTAACCAGATTGTGCGCAAGCACCGGTTGTGGGAAGTGTTTCTGGTAGAAAAACTAGGTTTTAACTGGGACGAGGTTCATGACGTGGCAGAACAGCTGGAGCATATACAATCCCGCAAACTCATTGATGAGTTGGACAAACATTTAGGCTTTCCCAGGAAAGATCCGCATGGCGACCCTATTCCAGACCGTGATGGGAATTATGAAGAGGTGCAGCAAGTTCCTTTGGCCCAACTTGCTAAGGGCGATCATGGCGTTATCACTGGTGTTGTAGACACTTCTCGCAAGTTTCTAAAGTATCTGGACAAACACCAGATAGAGCTAGGTAGCAAGGTAGAGGTTTTGGAGCGTGAGGAATTTGACGGGTCGTTTCTTATTAAAACCGACCATAAAACGCTGCACATTTCAGAAAGCATCGCCAGCAATATCTATTTAAAAACAACATGATGCGACCACTGCTCTACATCATGTTATCTTTTTTGGTCAACTTCATTTATGGCCAGGAAGTGGTAGAGCCCGCAACGACGATGAATCCTGGCGAGTTTCAAGCACAGATCGCCACTATTTATACAGAAAGTCGTGAGTTACGCTTTCGCGAAAGCGAGATCGCCTACAACAATACCTTATTACTTTACGGCATCGTGCCTAACCTAGAACTTAGATTAGGGATCGATATAACCTCGTCTGAAACACGTGAGAATGGCCTGCTCATTAATGACCGGTTGCAAGGGACAACTCCTTTACAAGTAGGTGCTAAATATAGATTCATACAGCAAACCGAAGCATTTCCAGAGGTTTCGGTCATGAGTCATGTGTTTCTGCCGCTTACTGCCAGCAGCGATAACAAACCTGATTATTTAGGTTACGATTTGTGGCTGTTGGGGCTGCATCAACTTAATGATCAACATGCGTTGCTTGCAAACATTGGAGCGGCTACCGGTGGCGATTCAAGGGATATTTTACCCTTATACATACTTGCACACAACTGGTTGCCATTTGAAAAATGGGGTTTGAACACTGAGGTCTATGGCGAGTTCCCTAAAGACAGTGTCGCAATGCATTATTTTGATATAGGCATCAGCCATTTTTTTAAGCCTACCATACAGTTGGACTTGAATGCTGGCCGTGGCTTGAATAACAACCAGACCATACTCGCGAGCGTGCGACTTACCTACACCATTATCTAGCTTTATGAAAAATTCGATTTATATAATAATAGCCATATTCCTTGCCTCATGTGCCAACAAAGAGAGCAATGGAAAACTTAACATCGTGACCACCACCACCATGATTACTGATATGGTAGAAAACATAGGTGGTGATAAAGTAAACGTACAAGGATTGATGGGTAGTGGCGTGGATCCACATTTGTACAAGGCGAGCGAAGGCGATGTTTCCAAACTATTTAATGCAGACATCATTTTTTACAGCGGCCTGCACCTGGAAGGAAAGCTGGTAGAGGTTTTTGAGCAAATGGCTTCACAGGGAAAGAATACGATCGCCATAAGCGATGCGCTGGACAAAAAGACTTTGATAGGTAGCGAGTATTTTGCCAGCAATTACGATCCTCACATTTGGTTTGATGTGGATTATTGGGCAACGATGACCGCATATGTCAGCCAGCAGCTATCAAAAGCAGACCCAGAAAACGCCGATTATTATGTCGCTAACCGTGATGCGTACCTTGAAAAGATCCAGCAATTAAAAACAGAGCTTACTGCCAAAATCAATGAGTTACCTCAAGACAAACGTATTTTGGTTACTGCGCATGATGCCTTTAATTATTTCGGTAGGTCGTTTGACTTTGAGGTCGTGGGGTTGCAAGGCATCTCAACCGCTACAGAAGCTGGTGTGCAGGATGTACAGCGCATCACTCAATTTATCATCGATAATAAAGTAAAAGCCGTTTTTATAGAAAGTAGCGTACCGCGACGTACAGTTGAGGCCTTGCAAGCCGCTGTAAAAGCCCAAAACCATGAGGTAAGCATAGGCGGTGAATTGTACAGCGATGCGCTAGGCAGCGCAGGAACTGCAGAAGGTACTTATGTGGGAATGTACCAACACAATGTAGAAACCATAGTTAACGCCTTAAAGTAATGGAAGATAAAATCGCAGTTGCGGTAGACGATCTAACCGTCGCCTACAATTACAAACCAGTGCTTTGGGACATCGACCTTTCCATTCCAGAAGGTGTATTGATGGCTATTGTAGGACCTAATGGCGCGGGAAAATCCACGTTGATCAAGTCCATTTTAGGCATCATCGATCCCATTGCGGGATCTGTCGCTATTTATGGAAAGCCATACGCAAAACAACGCGATAAAGTCGCTTATGTACCACAAAAAGGTAGCGTGGATTGGGATTTCCCAACCACGGCACTGGATGTGGTTATGATGGGAACCTACGGCTCGCTGGGCTGGATCAAACGACCTGGCGCCAAAGAAAAGAAACAATCCCTAGAGGCACTGGAAAAAGTAGGTATGCTGACTTTCAAAAGCAGGCAGATAAGTCAGCTTTCTGGTGGGCAGCAACAACGCATTTTCTTGGCAAGAGCTTTGGTTCAAAATGCTGCCATTTATTTTATGGACGAGCCTTTTCAAGGTGTTGATGCTACGACAGAGATTGCCATCATTAACATTTTGAAGGAGTTGAGAAAGGCAGGAAAAACCGTGATTGTCGTGCACCACGATCTGCAAACCGTACCAGAATATTTTGATTGGGTAACATTCCTCAACGTGAAGCATATCGCGACCGGACCTGTCAAGGATATTTTCAATGATGATAATTTGACGAAAACATACGGTATCAATTATAAAGTAGCGGTGCAGCAATGACGTTCTTAGAATTTATTTTCCCAGTTTATTTTCTGTTTTTGTATTTCTGTTATATGCTTATTCCTGTTCTTATTTTGCTAGGATATATCTACGGTGGATCAAAGCTAGAATATAAAATTCATGCACTTGTATACTTCCTATACTTTGCCGTAATGGTTAAAGTGTTCAGCAATGAAGAAGCTATAACCGGTCCAGGAGCTTTTTTTGTTTTTATCATGGGATTGTCATTTGCATTTTCTCATGTTACCATTTACTTAGTTTATCATTTTTTTAGAATAATAATCAGAGTAAGAAATAAAAAATCATAGTGGATATCACACAATACTTCACGGACTATACACTACGCACCATCACGCTGGGAACGGCCGTGCTGGGTGCTATATGTGGTATGCTGGGAAGTTTTGCCGTGTTGCGCAAGCAAAGTCTATTAGGTGATGCCATCTCTCATGCCGCTTTGCCAGGTATCGCTATTGCCTTTTTAATTACAGGTGCCAAGGATTCAAATGTGCTCTTGCTAGGTGCTCTAGTGAGTGGACTGGTAGGTACTTGGTGGATTCGTGGGATCACTACAAAAACTCATTTAAAAACCGACACGGCTCTAGGCTTGATTTTGAGCTTGTTCTTCGGTTTTGGAATGTTATTGCTGACCTATATTCAAAAGCAACCCAATGCCAATCAAGCTGGACTGGATAAATATCTGTTTGGACAGGCAGCAACTTTAGTAGAAAGTGATGTGATGTTGATGTCGGTCGTCACGGGCGTTAGTTTGATCGTAATGTTGCTGTTTTGGAAGGAATTTAAATTGCTTTTGTTTGATAAGAACTACGCCATGACCTTAGGATTCAATACCAAGTTTATTGATGGCCTGATTAGTTTCTTTATCGTGCTGGCGATCGTTATCGGTCTTCAAACCGTTGGTGTGGTTTTGATGAGTGCAATGTTGCTGGCGCCAGCGGCGGCAGCGCGACAGTGGACCAACAGTTTAAGCGTTATGGTCTTGCTGGCGGCGATTTTCGGTATGTTTTCAGGAGTATTTGGAACGGCTATAAGCGCGAGTCAGCCCAATCTCTCTACGGGTCCGGTTATAGTTTTGGTGGCCGCTGTATTTGTGGCAGTTTCATTCATCTTCTCGCCAGGTCGTGGGATTCTCTTTAAACAACTGCGCCTGTTACGCAACCGCCGCGAACTCGAACTGCAAAAAACACTCTATTTCATGTATACCATCGTACGCAAGCACGATGATATTTCCAGACCACACGCCATTAAAATCCTGAACAATTTCCAAGGGTTTACTAGAAACACCTTGTCACAACTGGAACATAAACACTGGATAGAAATTAATGGAAATCAATGGTCAATGACCCATTCTGGTTTTGAAACCGCATCCAATTTGTACAATACTAATCTTCCAGAATCATGAACCCTTCGATAGAAATACAGCTTATCGCTGCAGTTACCGCTGCTGCCTGTGCGATTCCAGGAGTTTTTCTGGTGTTGCGTAAAATGGCATTGATAAGCGATGCGATAAGTCACTCGATCTTACCGGGAATCGTAATTGGGTTCATGATCACGCAAGATCTTGCCTCACCGTGGCTGATCCTTTTGGCAGCTGTGAGCGGTATCATTACCGTTGTACTGGTAGAAATGATTCAAAAAACTGGACTGGTTAAAGAGGACACCGCTATTGGCCTCGTTTTTCCAGCGCTGTTTAGCATTGGTGTGATTCTTATCGCCCAAAACGCCAATGACGTTCACCTGGATGTAGATGCCGTATTGTTGGGTGAATTGGCTTTTGCACCGTTTGATAGACTTTACATAGGCGGAACAGATGCAGGACCCAAGGCTCTATGGGTTATCTCAACGATTTTGGTGATTACTGTTGGACTCTTACTCGCCTTCTACAAAGAATTGAAGCTGAGCACCTTTGACATAGGACTTTCATCGGCACTAGGATTCTCACCGGTGGTGTTACATTATGGTTTGATGAGTGTGGCCTCTGTCACTACCGTTGCCGCCTTTGATGCGGTAGGCGCGATCCTAGTGGTCGCCTTGATGATCACACCAGCCGCTGCGGCCTATTTGTTGACCACAGATTTAAAAAAGATGCTGTGGTTGTCTTTGCTTTTTGGCGTTGGTAGTGCCATCGGTGGTTATTGGTTTGCAAAATGGCTGGACGCGTCTATTTCTGGCTCCATCACCACGGTTTTGGGAATATTATTCTTTGCGATTTATCTGTTTGCACCGAGTAAAGGATTGATCGCCATACTATTACGTCAAAACAGACAGCGCAAAGAAGTTTCACTATTGACGTTCCTATTGCACCTTAATAATCATGATAGCCTGGAAGAGCGCCATGTCTCACATTTGCAAGAACACATCAATTGGCGCAAAGTAAAAGCAAAATCGGTACTCGATCTCGCCGAACAAAATAATATGATCACCATAGAAAATCAGGTGGTCTCCTTAACAAAAAAAGGCTTGGAATTTACCGAAAAAGCTCTTGAATACATCATCACCAACAAGGATGAGAAGATCGAAGATATGAAGGACGATTTTTTCTTATTTAGGGGTTGATGGATGTTTCGCTTTCGCGCCTGCCTGTCGGCAGACAGGAAAGCGAACTAAAACTCCGCTTTACGCTTTTCCAAAAAGGCTGTGGTTCCTTCCACAAATTCATCAGTCCCAAAGCAGCTCCCAAAATTGTCGATCTCTACCTGATAGCCATCAGTGCCATCGACAAAGCCGGCGTTAATCGCATCAATGGCCGCGGCAATGGCCATAGGGCTGTTGCGCATGATTTTTTTGGCGATGCCATAGGTAAAGTCTAATAGTTCTTCCTGCGAGACCACATGATTGACCAGACCGTACGTCAACGCCTGGTGGGCATCGATCATTCCTGCCGTCATTACCATTTCCATAGCACGGCCTTTACCAACCAATTGTGGCAAACGCTGCGTACCTCCATAACCAGGAATGACGCCTAAGGAGGTTTCTGGCAAGCCTAGCCTCGCATTGTCACTGGCTACTCTAAAATGCGCTGCCATGGCTAGTTCTAGTCCACCACCAAGAGCAAAGCCATTGACGGCTGCAATTACTGGAGTGGAACAATTTTCAATCACATCAAAAAGATCGTTCTGACCTTTACCGGCTAGTTTTTTTCCTTCCAGCTCATCAAAATCTGCAAACTCAGAGATATCTGCACCCGCAACAAAAGCCTTCTCGCCAGATCCAGTCATGACAATGACGCGTACATCTTCGTTTTCTTCCAACTCGCCGAAGGCCGTTCCCAATTCTTCAATAGTTTCCTTATTGAGCGCATTGAGTTTATTAGGCCTATTGATGGTTATCGTAGCAATCTTGTTTTCTATATCAACGATGATGTTATTCATGGTGTTCTATTTTGGTTCTTCTCAAAAATACAGAGAATTTGAGAGTTCCGTGTTTGGGATTTGAGACTTTATCGCAGGCGATTAAGTGCTGCTTTAAGGAAATCCACACGATTTCTTGTCGTGTTACTTACCTATTTACTTTTAGGCAGGCAAACGGTAAAGGTCGTGCCGTAACCATAATCCGTTTGCATGGTGATGTTCCCATTGAAGTTTTCTACGATTTGTTTGACCATGGCAAGACCCAAGCCCATACCGCTATTCTTTGTGGTGAACTTAGGCTCAAAGATCTTGAACTCATTTTCTGGCGAGACGCCGGTACCATTATCGGTTACTTTGAGATAGATATTATTTTTATCATGAGTTACTGATACAATAATTTTAGGATCACGATCTGGATGTGCTGCCTGTATGGCGTTTTTGACCAGATTAGTCACCACACGTATCAATTGCGTGCGATCAAATATTGCATACAGCTCTGGTGCGTCCTCGTAATATTCTATATGTGAATCGTTGAAGATGTCCAGCGCCAGTTGCGTGATCTTAGGGACATTAGTCTCTTCAGACTGCTGTGCCGGCATGGTGGCATACGTAGAGAAGGCACTTGCAATGTTGCTCATCACATCAATCTGTTCAATGAGTGAGTTGGAGTATTCGGCTAGTTTTTCCTTTGCTTCTGGATCTTGAGGATCAAACCTGCGCTCAAAACTTTGCACGGTCAAACGCATGGGCGTCAACGGATTTTTGATCTCGTGCGCTACTTGCTTTGCCATCTCTCGCCAGGCCTGTTCTCTCTCGCTGGTCGCCAGCTTGACCGCACTTTCTTCCAGCTCATCCACCATGCCGTTGTAAGATTCTACTAGTGTGTTGATTTCTTCAGTTCCAGATACATCCACATCAATCTTTTTGTTGCGTTTAGCAATGCTCAAATTCTTGATGCGTTCGCTTATTTCCCTAATGGATTTAGTAATGTATTTAGACAACACGTAAGCGATCAAAATGGAAAATAGAATCATCAAAATATAGACGATACCTATGCGGTATAGAAACTCTCGCAATTCATAGTCTATAAAATCATCGTTCTCCAGATATGGCAAGTGAATGATCGCAATATTCTTGAATTGGTTGTCTTTTAAATAGGTATAACTGGAGCGGTAATTTTCATTATGGTCCTCAAACTGCGTTACATATCTACCAGAATCAGAGTTCTTGAGTTCCCTAAGGATTTCTGCATCGATATGGCGGCGTAGGCTATCTGTAGTGAGTTCCCTGCTGCTGGTCTTGATCAAGTTCCCACGCAAATCGTACATGTTGATGGGCAGCTCATGAATGTCGCTTATATCAGAAATCAAAGTCCTGAAAATAATGGGCAAGTTGGCCGTGTTGACCACAAAGTCCGTTTTTCTAAGCTCGTATTTGAAACTCTCCAGCACCGCTGCTTCCTTACGTTCCAGTCGCTTGTTATGGTAATCTTTCCCTTGTTCAGAAAACTGGTAGATCGACATTCCAGCAATCAAAATACTGGAGATAAGAGTCAACAGGATCATGGAGAAGAAGATCCTGTTGCGCAGGCTGTTTCGGTACAATTTCATGGCTTTAAATGTAGCAATTATTGAGCCAGTCGTGCCTCGATGATGGATTTGAAAATTTAAGATGGCTTTTAGTCCGCTTTCGCGAAAGCGAAACTATCTTAAACCAAAAAACAAGATTATGGCTTTGGAACGATACTATACATTGGGAAATACGGGACTGCGCGTGAGTAGGCTTGCGCTGGGAACCATGACCTTTGGTAAAGAATGGGGTTGGGGAAATGAGAAAGCAGACGCCGAAAAGATATTTGATTATTACCTGGATAACGGCGGCAATTTTGTGGACACTGCAGATATGTATACGGGCGGCAGCAGCGAGGAATTTTTGGGAGATTTTATGCAAGCGCGCAAGAATCGCGAGGAAATCGTTTTGGCGACAAAGTTCACCTTTAACACCAGTCCCAACGGTCACGTCAATGGTGGTGGTAACTCGCGTAAAAACATACACCGTACGCTGGAAGAATCCCTAAAACGACTCAAAACCGACTATATCGACCTTTACGTCATGCACTGTTGGGATCGCATGACGCCGGTAGAAGAAGTGATGCGCACGCTCAATGATTTAGTAAGTGAAGGCAAAATCTTGCATTATGCGTTGTCCAATGTACCGGCATGGTACGCCAGCAAGGCGCAGATGATCGCACGTTACAATAATTATGAACCTATAAGTGCATTGCAGCTGGAATATTCCATGATCCAGCGCACGATTGAACATGAATATATCGATTTGTGCCAAGATATGAACACTGGTATCATGGCGTGGTCGCCGCTAGGTGGCGGATTACTTTCTGGTAAATACAAACCCGGCATTGATGATCAAAGTGATGTAGAAGGTCGTCTTAAACATATTACCGATAATGGTGGCGAGGTAAGTTCCAAGGACAATGAGCGCAACTGGAATATTGTCAAGGCGCTGCACGAGGTAAGTGAGGAAATCAATCAGCCGATGGCGAGCGTGGCACTGAACTGGACGGCAAATCAACCAAGTGTTGCGAGTGTCCTTGTAGGCGCCACTAAAATGAGTCAGATCGAAGCCAATATGAAAGCGCTGGATTTTAATATTCCAGCCGAATTGATGAAGAAGTTAAATGATGCCAGCGCGCCAGATATTCCTTATCCGTACACCTTTTTCCAGCCGGAAATGCAGGAACGCATCTATCCAGATACTAAGGTAGGCTTGAAACCCGATGGCTATTGGAAGGATTTGAGGATTGGGTAGTATTGTGGTCACTTCGACTTCGCTCAGTGACCTTAAACTCTTATAAAAGCAAAAGGCTTAAATTAAAAACTCCCATCGAGGCTAGCCTCGATGGGAGTTTTTGAATTGCATGTGGATCTATAAATCGCCTAGATAAAACATACTGTCGTAACTACAATACATATCTGAACACGAGCGCTTTCCTTCCTCAATTACCTGATATGTATGCTCACCATTCTTCAAGTCATGGCTAGTAACGTAGGCTGTTAATTGATGAGAAACTCTTTCATTTGTTTCATTCTTTTCTGTTTCAATCCCTTTGATAGGTCTACTATCTGCAAAATAAAGTGTTGAAGTCAAAATACATTCCTTGAATGCATACTGCTGAAAGACCTTGACGATCTCATCACCTTTTTTCCAGATTTTGGTAATCGAGGTTTCAGTGGAATCTACACTCTTAGAAAATGAAAATAGGTTTTCATTTATTTCTTCAATTTGCCTGTCAATTATCTCAGTATTTTGAGCAACAGCAATTGACGCAGCACCCAATAAAAACAAGAAAAGAACAAAGGGTTTCATCAATTTGAGTTTGATTAAAAATAAAAAATCCTTGAAAATTAATTCAAGGATTTACTTATTAAGATACCAATGCTGGCTGTACCCATTTGAATTTATGGGACTCTGCTGGGATTTTCATGCGTTGTGCGATGCGTTCCATGCGTGCTGGTAATTTCATCAAGTAATCACGAGCTTTCTCTGCATCTTCAGTAAGTTCAGACATATTGCTGATGTTCCACTGATCGATAAGATTTTGTAGGATATCAATATAGTCTTGAGCTGTGTAGACACCTATGCGCTGTGCGCTATTTGAGAAATCTTCAAATGCGGCACCTATGGTCTGTCCAGATTCACGTAAAAAGTGTGCTGGCATCACAATCTTATGTACCATCATTTCTTTAAAGGCAATCATCATATTGCTAGGATCAACCTTAAAGATCTCATCCACAAAGGTGGAATAGGCTTTATGGTGGCGCATCTCATCACCAGAAATGATTCTACACATGCGTGATAGAGCGGTATTGCCGTACTCACGTGCCATTTTTGCCACACGGTTGTGTGATATGTAAGTCGCTAGCTCTTGGAAGCTAGTGTATACAAAGTTCTTGTAAGGATCACGATCTGTACCTATGTCAAAACCGTCTGCGATCAAGTGTTGGGTAGTCACCTCAACCTCGCGCATGTTGACACGACCAGATAAATAAAGGTATTTATTAAGTACATCACCGTGGCGATTCTCTTCAGAGGTCCACTGGCGCACCCATTTAGACCAAGCATTGCCTTTTCCTTCCATCTGGTTGATGCCTTCTACATCCATTAACCAGGATTCATAGGTAGGAAGTGCCTCTTCTGTAATAGTGTCGCCCACGAGCGTCACCCAGAAATCGTAAGGTAGCTCCTTTGCCAACTCTCTCATTTCCTTAAGCTTGTCTAGAAATCCGTCTGCCTGGGAATCTGGAAGAAAGTCAGTAGGTTGCCAAATTTTCTCTACCGGAATCAGGAACTTGTCCATGAAGGACTCCACCTTGGACTCCAGTGATTGCATTACTTCTATGCGAATATTTTTTAAGGGTTGAACCATTTTAAAAATTTGATTTGTAAAGGTAAGATTTTGAGCTTGGTACGCTTTCGCGAAAGCGAAACATTAACAACTATACTGCACTTAAACGGCAGTACTCGTGATACTACTATGTACCACAGATTGTGCCGCTTCTATAATTTCATTAGGATCTGCGCCCGCTATAGGCATAGGTTTATGCACCGTAACGCTTATATGGTTGCCTATCCCAAAGGGAAACTTACCATATCTGTCGACTTTCCAGCTATTGTTTACAGTAACAGGCACAACAACAGCATCTGGCACATGACTAAAAATAGTCAATAATCCACCACGCTGGAAAGGTTTAGGCACGCCAGTACGGCTACGGGTTCCTTCTGGAAAAATAACGACACTGCGTTTTTTTTCATGGACGTTTTTTGCAAATGCCGTCAATGCCTTCAAGGCTTGCAGTCGATCCTTGCGGTCAATGGCGCAGTTCTCTCCTATTCTTAAATTAAGGGAAATGCTAGGAATATTTTTTGCTAACTCCTTCTTTGCCACAAACTTAGGGTAATACTTTCTCAAATAGTAGATCAACGGTGGTATGTCAAACATACTCTGGTGATTGCTGGTAAAAATATATGACGGCCCTACAGGTAATTCCTGCTCATAAGTAATGCTGAAGGTGTTGAATAATGGTAGTTGCGTACCCATCAAACACAGGTTGAGGAGTGCCACGCTTTTTTGATGTAGGTTATGACCACCTATCCAGTGACAAATCAATTGGATGGGATGAAAAATCAATAGCATCAGGAAAAACAACACCAGATGTATGACTGACAAAGGGTACGAAAGAATTTTCTGCATCAGGCAAAGATAGGATGCTTTGAGATGCGCGATATCGATTGCGTCATGAATCAGTATGCATGCATAGTAAATTTAATTTCTTGTTCTAGTACATACGACAGCGCTAACTTTTCCACAGGTTTAATGCAGCCTTGAACTCTTGAATACACTTCAAGTACTCTTTTGATATGGCTACCAAATAAAAAACGCATCCCTTTAAAGGATGCGTTTCTGGTATTTTAAAGGATGGCTGTTCTAGCAATTCTCGTTGTAGGCTTCTTTAAGGTTTTCTGCGATCATTTCTGCAGGGCGACCTTCAATGTGGTGACGTTCCAACATGTGGACCAACTCACCATCCTTGAACAATGCCATGCTAGGTGAACTAGGTGGAAAAGGCACCATTGCAGCTCTTGCTGCATCGACTGCCTCACGATCCACACCTGCAAATACCGTCACGATATGGTCTGGTTTCTTATCATTTGCAAGAGACATTTTTGCTCCTGGTCGTGCATTTGCCGCGGCACATCCACAAACAGAATTTACAACCACTAGAGTTGTTCCTTCTTTATTGATGGCTTTGTTTACTGCGTCTGCCGTATATAAGTGTTCAAAACCTGCGTTTCCTAAATCGTCACGCATGGGTTGAACTAATTCTGCTGGGTACATAATTTAAATTTTTACAAAGTTATGGATTGATAGAGAGTCTGCGATTACTGTACCATCGTTTATAACTATGACACATTAGCACTTGACTTATTCCTCGTCTTCGTCTTCTTCAAGTAATTCGTCCAGCTCCTTTTTGTAGAGGGTTTCTGCAAGATCTTCTGCAGTGCGCTCATATAGGTTTTCAATCTCTGGATCTGCTCCATGCTCGATAAGCTGGCGCACGAGTCTAAAGTCACCTTTAGAATTCATGAGAGCTACCCATAATGGACCATTCTCATGCTCGTCCAGTAGGTTGGGATCTGCAAAGTTGTTCAAAAGGATCTGTGCGGTGCCGGTTTGCTTTTCCAGACTGCAGTGATGCAAGGCGCTATAGCCTATCTTGTCTTGATGGTTGACATCTGCACCACGCTTGATCAATTCTTCCAGCAATTCTTCCTTGCCAAAAAATGAGGCGTGCATCAATGCCGTTCTACCGTCAGAATCCTTGGCATCCACGCCGTGGTCATCCAGTAATTGTTTTAATTCTTCTGTCGCATCGCGGTCCACGAGACTGCGCATACGTCTCAACGCATCGTAGGGGACCAATGGTTGTTTGTCTTCTGCCATTTTTATTTATAACTATTATTAAATCGTTCCTGCACTCGATCTGCAATGTCTTGCATGGTTTCTTTATCGAGTGAAACCTTGTTGGAAAACCTCATGTCTTCCATATCTCTCAACGGTATCAAATGAACATGCACGTGAGGCACTTCCAGTCCTATGACAGACATGCCTATACGCTTGCACGACACTTCTTCCTGCAGACACAACGCCACTTTGCGAGAAAATTGCATGAGTTCATTGTACGTTTTTTTGTCAAGGTCAAATAATTTGTTCACTTCCTTCTTAGGAACACACAAGGTGTGTCCTGGCGCATTAGGATTGATATCGAGAAACGCAAAAAAATCGTTAGTCTCTGCCACCTTGTAGGATGGAATCTCTCCACAAATGATTTTAGTGAATATGCTCATTATTAGTCTCTGCTTATCTCAAGGATTTCAAGCTTGATGGTTCCCACTGGAACGGTCACCTCTGCCACATCACCTACTTCCTTACCCAGTAATCCTTGACCTATAGGGGAATCTACACTTATGTGACCTTTGGAAAGGTCTGCCTCACTTTGCGCTACCAGCTTGTAATTCATCACCATATTATTGTTATGGTTTTTGATTTTTACCGTGCTATGAATCAAAGCTTTAGATAAATCTAGTGTATTTTCATCAATAATGCGTGCATTTGAGACAATAGCCTCCAGTTTTGAGATGCGCATTTCCAGCATTCCTTGAGCTTCCTTGGCCGCGTCGTATTCTGCATTTTCACTTAAGTCGCCCTTATCGCGTGCTTCTGCGATGGCTTGTGAGGCTGCTGGTCTATCGACGTCCTTCAATTGTTTAAGTTCGTCTTTAAGCTTTTTAAGTCCTTCTTCAGTGTAGTATGAAACGTTACTCATGATCATAAAATATTAAGATGTTTGCGGGATGATTAGGCTTTCTTACCATGATGGTGCAAAGCGTGAACATTTTGTTTAGTTCGCTTTCGCGAAAGCGAAACAACCATCCGAACTTCCCTTACAAAGACATAGGTCTCTACAAAACAGAAAATCCCACGATTGCTGCGGGATTTCTATGCAAATATACGAAATATGGAAATGAACGTTATATTTTTAGCATCTTACCGCTGTGCCTTTATGAAAAAGATCCTTTTAGCGCTTGCCCTGATGTGTATATTTGCCTGTCAAAGTGATGACGATGCGAGGCGCAATCCCTTTTTGATCGATCTTTCCTTTCAAACAGCTTTGAACACAGACTTACCGCAATATTCCAGTCTCAATTTTGCAAATAACTATGTTGTGGTGCGCAGTCAAGGCATAAGAGGCATCGTGGTTTACCATCTAGGGAACGACCAGTTTGTGGCCTATGAGTTGAGTGATCCCAACCACTCGCCCAGTTCCTGCTCGTCCATGAATATCAATGGGATTATTGCCACTTGCAGCTGTACAGATGACAACAACACGTACAACATTATTGACGGCAGGCATCAAACAGATCCCGAATTATTCCCTATGAAACCTTATCGTGTCTCGCGTGTAGGTAATAACGTTGTGGTGTCCAATTAAAGGAATGCTTGCGGCGAATAGGATTTTGAACGCCTTTGTTTCACTTCAGTTTCCTGACAAATTGGAGTATAAAAAATCCGATCATCAGCTGAGCTGACCATCGGATTTCCATGTTTATGACTTGTGCAGTCTATTAATACCTCATCTTAAAAGGTAAACGTCACGCCAGCTAGGAAGTTGATTCCCGCTTGCGGATAATATCCAGCTCCTTCTTGTGTGGCAATGGTTCCTGGGTTTGAGAAATCATCATCAAACGTGAAATAATAGCCGTTTGAGACATACTGCTCATCAAAAATATTGTTGATCAAACCCGTGAAAACGATGGTGTCAAAAATAGATTTGGGCTGTATGGTATATATTAGATTGATATCGTTCACAAAATAGTCGGCGAGTTTTGAAGCTTGAGCCTCTGTATTGCTCATGAACTGCTCGCCTACATATTTGCTCAATAAAGAAACCTGAAAATCTCTCACTGGCTGGAACACGATGGCATTGGCCGCGATAACATTAGGAGAAAAAGCAATGTCAGTACTGCCTAAGTTTTGAAGACCACCATCAAAAGAGCGTATGGTCTCCACATTCTTATTGCTACTCAAGGTAAAATTGGGCTGTAAGGTGAGTTGTCTAGTGACAGGTATTATAGCTTCCAACTCTACTCCTAATCGATAGCTTTCACCACTATTGGTTCTCAAAGGTGCTCCTACATCATTAATCTCACCACTCAAGGTCAACTGCTCTTCATATAACATCAAGTATCCATTAGCATTAAAGGTGAAGTTCCCTTTGTTGTGACGCCATCCCAACTCAAAATCGTTAAGTTTCTCTGGTTTGATTTCTGGATTGCTCTCAAAATCATTCCTATTAGGTTCTCTATTAGCTCTAGCATAGGACAAGTAAAGATCATTATCGTCGTTTAGCCTATAGGTAATACCAGCTTTAGGATTGAAAAATGTATAGTCTTCATCTACTTCAAGCTCTACAAGGTCAGAAGTGATACCAGATGTTTCATAGTTGACATTTCTTACCTGTAGATCTCCATAAAGTTGCACACGATCATTGAGTTTATAGGTCGCTTTCGCGAAAGCGGAAAAATCATTTTTCTTTCCATTACCGTCGTAATAGCGATCTCTTATCTCGCTCTGACTCGCAAAACGCGCCCAAATAATCTCACCAAAATGATCTCCGTCATAATGACTAAATGAAGTCCCAAAAATCAAATCAATCTCGTTGTTTTTATAATTGGCACTGGCATTAATCACATAGTAATCATTGTCCAGCCATCTGCGTCGTATAAGATCTGTAGTGTTTACTTGCTGGCCATTTACTGTAAGTGGATCAAGGCCATAGGTGGCAAAATCGTCATCTTCTCGATATTGCTCAAAGAAACCGCGGCCATAGGTATAGTTCAAACCTACGTTTGTGGACCAGTTTCTATTGTAACGTTCGTTCCAGTGCAACTGGTAGTGATCCTGACGGTAGTCGTCTACTTCATTGTCATAAAATCTGGTGATTCCATTTTCATCTTCATATTGTCCAGCAGGATTGAACCTGCGATCTTCCCGCAACTGGTCCCTATCGATACCAAACCACGATTGATACGTGACATTGTTACCTCCAAAGAGCACTGCCTTGATCAATCGATTATCATCTACATAAGAACCTTGCAGGAAATAAGATTTTAAAGAAGTGCTGGCTCGATCTATATAACCGTCAGATTCTATGTTAGATAGTCTACCGGCGATTTCAAAATGATCATTCATCAATCCCGTAGAATATTTAACCGTGTGTTTTCTACTATTAAAGCTACCATAAGAGTTAGCAATCTCTCCTGTAGCTTCTTTTGAAAAAGCATCAGTCAATAAGTTGATGCTCGCTCCAAAGGCTCCACTACCATTAGTACTTGTACCTACACCACGCTGTACCTGCAGATTTTCTACAGATGATGAAAAATCGCCCAGGTTTACCCAGAAAGTACCTAAAGACTCTGCATCAGAATAAGGAATACCATTGATGGTCACATTAGTAGATTGCGAACTCACACCTCTTATCCTCAATCCTGTGTACCCTATTCCAGCACCAGCGTCACTGGTGGTCACGACAGATGGCAAGAAGTTGAGGAGAATAGGAATGTCCTGTCCCAGATTGCGCTTTGCAATTTCCTCTTTAGACAGGTTGCTGTGTGTGATGGGTGAGTTGGCATCTACACGCACGGCTTTTACAAGAACCTCATCAAGCTTCTCTGCCTTGGTGGTGTCTTGTGGCTGTTGGTTTTGTGCTGTTACCGTGCTGGATAGTGTTAACGCAACGGCAATTACAGCGACTGAAAAATGTTTCATATGAACTTAAATTAGTTCAAATAAAAGGGGCATTTATTCGGTCTTGGTTAAAATAAAATGTTTGAGAGGATTCTCGTTTATTGCCATAGAGCCATTATCGACTGTCGCTCGAATCGGCCTTATGTCAAATCCCTTGGCAGCATTACCTGCCCAGGTTCCTCGGGTATAATCTCAGCCCTTTTTAAGGAGCACCCCTTGAGATGGCGCAAAAGTAGTATGCAAAATGAAAACTACCGTAAAAAGTGAAGATAATTTGTGTAGGTTTTCGCTTTCGCGCCTGCCTGTCGGCAGACAGGAAAGCGAACTAAAAACAGCTTCAATAATCTAAAAAAACGATATGGCAAAAGTTAATTGCTGCTGTAAATTTCTGGCAGCGTTTAATTTTACAGGAATTGCTTGAGCTATGTATTCTGCACCGATTTTCTATATCATGCCTTTATTTATAGTGTTATGGATCTACTGTGTTTATGACATCGTGACTCATAAATATCAGAATGATAGGGACAAGCTGATCTACCTTTTATTGGTAATAGTGGTGCCCGTGATAGGCATCCCTTTATATCTCATATTCTGGAGGACTAAAAAAACGGGTAACTTGAACAAGTCGATCTTTTAATTCCCGTTTTACTTTTATCCCATATCTTTAATTTGAAGAACAGCTAAAGCTCTGCCTTGAGTTTCTAACCATTTAATTTTCTAAGGATGTCCAACACGGGTTTGATTATAGAAGAGCGCAGTCGCGACATAGGCGACTTTTTAGTAGGTAGGTTGATACCATTCCGTAAGAAGCGCATGGTAGGTCCCTTTATTTTTATTGACCACATGGGTCCTGAGGCGCTGGGACCAGACAAATATATGGATGTGGACCAGCATCCACATATTGGACTATCGACATTGACCTATTTGATGGAAGGCCAGTTGCAACATCAAGACGGTATAGGCACAGATCAAACGATCTTGCCAGGATCAGTTAACTGGATGGTAGGCGGTAAAGGCGTCACGCATACGGAGCGTACACCGCAAACCTTGCGCGATTCCAAAACCGAATTCACTATGCATGGTTATCAGATTTGGGTAGCGTTGCCTAAAGAGCTGGAAGATTGCGAACCCGAATTTCATCATATCGAGGCAGATGCCTTGCCTACATGGCAAGATCAAGGAGCAACTTTTACACTAGTTGCTGGAAAAGGCTATGGCAAGGAATCGCCAGTGCCTGTGCATTCTGAGCTTTTTATGATCGACATCAAAACAGAGGCCGATTATCCCTTTCACGCTGCCGGTAATCTAACCGGTGAAATAGGTATCACAGTTGTCACTGGTAGTGTGACTGCTTGCGGCGATGTGATTGAAGAAGGAAATATGCTGGTAAGCAAAACTGAGGACGTTTGTGATCTGGTCATTTCAGCAGGTAGTCACATCTTGATTTTTGGCGGTGAGCCGTTCCCAGAAGAGCGCCATATCTATTGGAACTTTGTAAGTGATTCCAAAGAAAAGATTGAAGCCGCTAAGGAAGCCTGGAAAAACAAAACGTTCCCCATGATGGCGAACGATGATAGTTATGTGGCGCTGCCGGAGTGATCTCATCAGGTTACTCAAAATCTTTAACTTTATCTAAAATTATTTTCAAATGATTCCTGCCTCTTTTTTTATCATCATCGCATTAACTTTTATTGGTTTATGGGTGTATTGCATCGCAGACATTGCTAAAAGCAGGTTTGTCAATGAAAACAATAAATTGATTTATATCCTGGTAGTGGTACTTGCACCAGTCATTGGGATCTTGCTGTATTTGACCCTATGGCAAAAAGAAAAGGTGACAATACCAAGGGACATTTAAAGCATGTGCTTCATTATGAAGTGCCATTTGATCCTGTTTCTGTTGATCTCATTTTTGAGTTTTTCCCAAGAATCTCAGACAGACCATATTTATTACGACTCTGTTAATCTTCAAGTTGGGTACCAATTCAGTTTCGAAGGACCCAACAAACGGAATTACCATTTACTTGAAATAGGTGTCAATAAATTACATTATGGCGGTCGTCACGGTGGTGGATTTCAATATGGGATAGGTTCAGAAATAGGTTTGAATACAGAAGATTTTCTTCTAGGTCCCAAAATAGGCGGCGTGATTTACTATCAGTTTGTGGTTTTAGGAAGTGAGTTAGTCACCTACACTAATTTCGATTCTTGGACTTTACGATATGTGCCAATTATTGGCTTGGGCGGTAATGGATATTCTCTCACTATAAAACCGCAAGTCATATTAACAAACAAAAATTTCAATCCTATTAATAAAGTCAGCGTACAATTAAGCGCTAGTATTTCACTGTGGAAAGAAAAAACGCATCGTTAAGAATTATGAGATTATAAAGTATTGTTAGCAACCAAGTCTACTGGCATTCGTTTGTTTAACTTGTAGGAAATCGCTGTAGAGCGATGAACTAATTAAAAAAGAACACTATGAAAACGCCAAACTTTGAAGAAACAAAAGGAAAACACCCAATACCTCACGCCAAGGGAATCGCCAAAGACGATAACCTGGAACCTAAATCCATCAAGACTGGTGATGATGCAAAAAGTGAGGAAGAGTAGTTATCAACTATTTAATTCTTAATAAAACCGAGCACAATTAATTCTGCTCGGTTTTTAAGTTATTTTTTAAAAAATTCTCAAGATCTGTAGGTTTAAAATCCTTAGCGATAATGATCCCGGTTTTATCCAATAAATAATTCGTGGGAATCGAATAAAGATTGAATTTTTGGACAATTTCACCTTCTACACCTTTTTTACTGTGTACGTTACTCCATTTGAATTGATCTTTATAAATCACTTCTAGCCATTCTCCTTTCTGGTCATCAATCGAGACAGCTAGCATATCAAAACCTTTATTGTTGTATTGATTATAAATCAGATTTAATGCAGGGAATTCTTCTCTACATGGTACACACCATGTTGCCCAAAAGTCGACGAATAAATATTTACCGCGAAAATCCTTAGGTGATATTTGAACACCTTTTTCGTTTAATAAAGTGAAGTCTTTTAATTCTGTACCTATCTCATCATATTTTTCAGGCATAATGTTTTTTGCCGTTTGATATTTACGGAAAGGATCTTGATGGCTCCAGTTTATATAAGAATATAGTTTTCTTAACTCCTTATTGGTCAAAATGGAGTCTAGGGTTTCATCGTAAAGCAGGTCAGCACTCAATTCACTGTCCGGATACTTTTGAAAAATTTTTTCGAGCCGGCTATATAGCCGTTTGTTCCAGTCTGGTTTAGTTTGATTTTCTGTTTTGAATTTATTAAATGCAATAAAACTTGAATCAGTTTCAGAACCTTTGGAATCTTTTATGGTAAACCAGTCAATAGTTAGATCTGGATTTATATATTTTTTTTCAAATGATAACTCGACGCTTACATCGGAGTTTTCCAGATAAAACTGCCGTTTACTTGCAAAAACTTTTTTTGAAGTAAAAATCACGGATTGTGATTTTGTTAAATTCCCTTGGAATTTAAATTGACCATTTTCAACTATTGAACTGTCTTTTCTACCATCATAGGAAATATTATAAACCTTCATGCTTATCAACCTTTCCTGAAAGAACAAACCCTTCATCCTTTTGGTTCAAGTGATCGTTATCAACTTTGTTACAAGAATCAAACAAAATTAAAAGCCCTAATGCTATAAAATATCTCAACGTTCTCATTTGCAAAGCATTAACATGATCCTCAGACTTCAGTAGGGCTCAATAGTTTCAATTACGCTATCGTCGCCCCATTCAGAATCGCATCATCTGGATTGACAAAAACCAATTTCCCATCTGGATCTTCGGCGAGTAGAATCATTCCTTGAGATTCAACACCCATCAATTTTCTGGGCGCGAGGTTGGCAAGGACGGTTACCTTTCTGCCTATGAGTTCTTCTGCTGTGAAGTGTTTTGCGATACCGCTCACGATGGTTCTTTTGTCTATTCCTGTGTCCACCGTCATGACCATTAGTTTGTTGGACTTTGGTAGTTTTTCAGCAGTTAGGATTTCTGCGACACGCAGGTCCATTTTCATGAAATCATCGTAGTTGGTTTCTTCTTTTTGTGGCATAAGATTAGGTGTTGTGGATTTGTTTGAGGCTTTAGTAGCTTCTAGTTTGGCAAGTTGTGCTTCTATTTGTTCGTCCTCTATTTTAGAGAAAAGTAATTCGGCTTTATTGATTTTGTAGCCGTGGTGCAACAGCTCTTGTTTTTCAGCAATGTCATTCCATTCGATCTTGACCAGGTCTGCACGCAATCGTGCAGCTGGATTGGATGCAATGTTAAGCATGTCTTGTAGTTTCTTAGCCGTATGAGGCAAGAATGGCTCTGCAAGTACGGCAAGTGCTCCCGCAATTTGTAAGCCTACGAACATCACGGTTTTGACGCGTTCTGGGTCGGTTTTGATGAATTTCCAAGGCTCTTCATCGGCTAGGTACTTGTTTCCCAATCTTGCAAGATTCATGAACTCGTTGGCGCTTTCGCGAAAGCGATATCTCTCCAGACTGCCTTCTATACTGGCTGGAAAGGCACTGACCGCGTCTAGCGTCTCTTGATCTACCTGTGTAAACGCACCAGGCTCTGGCACGACTCCATCGTAATATTTGTGTGTCAATACCAGTGCACGATTGATGAAGTTCCCAAGAATGGCGACCAACTCATTGTTGTTGCGCGCCTGGAAATCCTTCCAGGTAAAGTTGTTATCCTTAGTTTCTGGAGCATTGGCAGTCAACACATAACGCAATACATCCTGCTGTCCCGGGAAATCCTCTAGGTATTCATGCAACCAAACCGCCCAATTGCGTGAGGTTGAAATTTTATCGTCTTCAAGATTCAGGAACTCATTTGCCGGAACATTGTCTGGCAAAATGAACTCGCCGTGCGCCTTGAGCATCGCCGGGAAAATGATACAGTGAAAAACGATGTTGTCCTTGCCTATAAAATGAAGGAGTTTTGTATTCTCGTTCTTCCAGTAATCTTCCCAATTCTTGCCTTCACGAGCTGCCCATTCCTTAGTGGACGAGATGTAACCGATAGGCGCATCAAACCAGACGTAGAGCACCTTACCATCAGCACCTTCTACGGGAACAGGAATTCCCCAATCCAGGTCGCGGGTTACTGCGCGTGGCTTTAAACCATCTGCGATCCAGCCCTTGACTTGTCCTAATACATTAGTTTTCCAGTCGGCGGCATGGCCTTCTACGATCCAATCGTTGAGCCACTCGCTGTACTGGTCCAGCGGCAGGAACCAGTGTTTGGTGTCGCGCAATTCTGGGACGTTGCCGGTGATGGCACTTTTGGGCTCGATCAAATCGGTGGCGTTGTGGGAAGTCCCGCAGCGCTCGCATTGATCACCGTAAGATTCTGGGTTGCCGCACTTGGGACAGGTTCCCACGACAAAACGATCGGCTAGAAATTGGTTGGCCTCTGCATCATAAAGCTGCTCGGTAACCTGCTCGATGAACTTTCCATCGTTATATAATTTGGTGAAAAAAAAACTGGCCGTATCATGATGGATGGGCGCGCTGGTGCGGCTGTAATTATCAAACGAGATCCCAAATTCTTCAAAGGAATCGCCAATGATTTTATGGTAGCGGTCCACAATTTCTTGTGGGGTGACGCCTTCTTTTTTGGCCTTTAAGGTAATGGGCACACCATGCTCATCACTACCGCAAATAAAGGCGACATCTGCACCTTTTAATCGCTGGTAGCGCGCATAAATATCTGCCGGGACATAAACGCCTGCTAGGTGACCTATATGGACTGGACCGTTAGTATACGGCAATGCCGCTGTAATTGTATATCGTTGTTGATGGCTCATGAAATGGTTTCAAAGCCACAAATTTACAATAACTGTAGCAGCTTTAATGTTCCATTGGGAGCAGTAAGGTTTGTAATTTGTTAGCTTTCGCGAAAGCGAACTACTCAACGATCCCCATGAAAAATTATATTCTTCTTCTTACCGTTGTCCTGATTGCTATAAGTTGTAAAAACCAAGAGCGACCAGCGCTGGAGCCTGCCGTACCTATCGCAGAAATCCCTGAAGATGCCGACTACTGGACGCTGGAACACCTTGCAGAATCCCTGAAGGACGGCTCCTACCTAGACATTTATCAAGAGCTGGACATGAATGAGACCAGCATGCAATTTGAGGAAGGAAGCGTGAGGCGCAAAGTGATGTTTATGGGTGAAGGAACGTCTAACGAGCTTTTTATATCCTTTGAAAATGAGGCGCCTTATGAGATTTTTGTCTTGAAACGCGGTCCATGGCGCACTAAGGGTGCTTTGAAGGTAGGCAGTTCCATTGAACAATTGAACGAGATCAACGGTGTGCCGGTACAGTTTGCAGGTTTTGAATGGGATCATAGTGGTTATGTGATTCTAGGTGATGGCAATATTGATGCAGACCACTACTCGATTTCCCTATCGCCCAATTATGCTGATATACCAGAAGATGCTGTAAATGAGTTTATAGGAGACCAAATTTATGATTCAAAAGATCCAGATGTTGAAAAACTGCAACTTTACGTAGATCGTATAGTCTATAAGTTCTAAAAAGCACGGCTATATTTGCAACCGGTAAAATGATTTCATGAAAAAGATATTGCTCGTATTTATAGCTATTGCTATTATTTCCTGTCAAAAAGATAAAGAACCCGCTAACCCATTTGATGCACAACAGCTGGTAGAAGCAATCTCTACCAATCCTGATTGGGAAGAGGAATACAGCGATGCTAACATTACCAAGGAAACCAAGTTTGTAGACGAATACAACGGCATTAGAACGGTTGTGACCCTATATCCCGAAACGCTTGACGAATTGAAGGTCATCTACAATGATTCCCTACCACAAGAACTATACTGGGATAAATCTGGTCAGTGGACTACCGATTATGGCAAAGTAGGCGATCCCATCGAAGTATTGGAAAAAGCCAATGAGGCGCCTATTGCTTTCTATGGTTTAGGATATGATTTGCCAGGTAAAGTAAAAGCGGACAAAGGTATTCTTGCCGATAAGAAGATCACGTACACCGTTAGACCAACATCTGACATGATCCCAGCAGAATATTACAGCTATGATCTTTTTGATCTTTCTTCTACAGCGTCCAAGGATTTGAAACTCTACATCAATAGGATTCAAATGGAGATTCCTAAACCTGGAACTTCCACTGCTGTCGAATAACTATATTGTCTTAGTTGATTTAGATTGCTGATTGCAAAGTGATTCACAGCCTTAGTGCTCCTCGCACAAAGTGTTTTGATTTATTTTATCGCTGCTATTATTTCCAGTACTTTTAGAGGAAGGCTTGAGGCATAATCCAATCCATGTAGTCTACTGAAGACCGTCATTTATGAAAGCATATCAACCATTTCCATCGCTGCGTGAAGGTGACCATATTAGGATCTTATGTACTGCGCGATCTGTTGAAGCGGTAGACCTACAGCCAGCTAAAGAATGGTTAAGCTCTTTGGGTTTTCAAGTTAGTTTAGGAAAAACCATTGGTAAGAAAGATCACCAATATGGTGGAACCAATGAGGAACGTCTCATCGATTTCATGGAAGCCTTAAAAGATGAAAACGTCAACGCTATATGGATTGCTCGTGGTGGTTATGGCACGGTTAAAATGGTGGATCAAATTGATTTGAGCATTTTGAAAGGCAAGAACAAACTCTTAATAGGCTACTCTGATGTTACTCACTTACATGGACTGTGGCAGCGCAATGACCTTCAAAGTATGCATGCTTTTATGCCTAGGGAAATAGGAGAAAAGTCCAAAGCCGTTCGAGAAAGCTTTCAATACGCAGCTACCCAAAGTCCACAAAACTTTACAATACCAAATACACAACATCTAAAGCCTGTCACACTCAAGGCGCCGCTTGTAGGCGGAAATCTATCTGTGCTGGTAAGTATGTTAGGTTCTGCTACGTTTCCTGAATTGGACGGACATTTTCTATTTATAGAAGATCTGGATGAGTTGCTGTATCACGTGGACCGTATGGTCACCGTCTTAAAAAGAGCTGGAAAACTGGCCCGCTTGAAAGGTCTTATCGTTGGCGGCTTTACCGACATCAAAGATCACGATACACCATTTGGAAAAACGGTGGAAGAGATTATTCAAGAGCACACTGCAGGCTATTCATACCCTGTGATCTATGGATTTCCAGCAGGGCATGTGGTAGATAATTATAGCTTTGCTCTAGGGAAAGACATTACGGTTTCCATAAAAAAGGAATACATCACTATCTCGCAATAATCATTGATATGGCGCAGCACAATGAATTAGGTTCAGTAGGTGAAGATCTTGCGGCTGCACATCTTCTTAAAAAAGGGTATCAAATATTGACACGTAATTACACCTATCAAAAAGGCGAGATCGATATTATCGCGCGCATGGATGATCTTATCGTGATTGTCGAGGTGAAAACAAGGTCCACACCAGATTTTGGTGATCCACAAGATTTCCTGAAACCACTACAAATCAAAAGGCTGGTAGAGACTACCCATCATTTTGTAGAAGAATTGGACGAGCCCGATGTTGAGGTACGCTTTGATATCGTTGCCATCATAAAAAACAAGGCAGGAACGAGAATAGAACATCTAGAAGATGCCTTTTACCATTTCTAAAAAAACAATGCGCTCCTTGAGCGCATTGTTTTTAAAGACTAAGTCTTGAATAAATATCGTATTTCTAGTGCTAGTCACGATCTACATTGGTCTGATCATCATTAGTTATTTCCTTGACGACATAAACATATACAGGAAAGTGATCACTAAAACCACCTGTAAAGGTGCTCCCTAAAAAGCTTCGGTAAGGATAACCTTTATACTGTCCCGTTTTATTGCTCATAAAACTAGGGTTATAAATATGGGATTGCCAGTATTGATAACCGGACTGGTTCGCCTCCATTAGCATAGGATAGGTAAACATGATCTGATCAAATAGGTTTCCCGCATCTCTATAGAATAGCGTACTGTAACCATCTCTATGCATTTGTAGATAGGGATTATAGATCATTTGTGGCTTTACCTCTTCTCTATTTTCTTGAGCGTTGAGGATATCCTTGACGCTTTCATTTGTTGGGTCGTCATTAAGGTCACCCATCACAAATATTTTAGACATGGAATCTATACTGTGAAGACTGTCAATAATAGATTTATTGAGTTCAGCAGCAGCATTTCTTTTACTACGGCTTTTTTGTTCTCCACCACTACGTGATGGCCAGTGATTAACGATAAAGGTCATCTTGTCACCATTCAGCTCACCTGTAACGATAATCGGGTCTCTGGTATAAATACGATCTCCATCTACAGCATCGTAAATCAACAGTTCTTTATGGGTACTGTTCAATACCTTGAATTCGCGCTTTTTGTATAAAAAGCCCGTATCAATACCGCGACGGTCTGGAGAATTGAAATGTTCGATACCATAATCAAACTCTCGCAGCAGTGGATGATTCACCAGGTCTTCAAGAACCTTACGGTTTTCCACCTCACAAACGCCTAGAATGGTAGGTGCAGATTGAGATTTTTCTGCTCCAATTTTACGGATGACTCTGGCCATGTTAGACAGCTTCTTTTGATACACTTCTTCACGTATACCTGCGTCCATCTCCATAATAGGGCTAGCCTCATCAAAGATGGTGGTATCATCTTCAGTGTCAAAAAGGTTTTCCAGATTGTAGAAGGCGATGGTTTGAACCTTATACTGCTTGGCTTCAGGGGTTTGTGCTGTTGCCGCTTTCGCGAAAGCGAAATAAGACAAAACACTCATTATCAAATATTTGTACATATCTTGAATACTTCTAAGTTTATGTTTGTGTAAAATTTAAAGCAAACGACAGGCCAAAGGTACGTTAGCCAATATAATTATGTAGTTTTGCCCGCTCATACATAACGTTATAATAATATTAACTAAAAATGAATCAATTCTACTCCAGACTTTTCCTGGCTGTCATGATGCTCACTTCTACTCTAGGAATGGCACAAGAACTGCTTAAAGGTCGCGTCATTGACGAGACTACTGAAGAACCCATTCCTGGTGCGATCATCACGATAAGAGGTTCAAACCTTCAAGCAACTACAGACGCGCAGGGATATTTTGTTTTTGAACAGGACCTTGAGGAAGGTGACCAAATGGTAATCATCGAGTCCAATGAATATCTAACCCGCAACATTCCAGTGGTGATCATTAAAGGTTCCACGGTAAATCTAGATCCTCTTTATTTAAAGGTGGATAATGTACAACAAGAACAGGCTCAAGGAATCGTTTCCTTAACTGAGAATGACCTCGCTGATGACGATAATGCCGCAAACAATGTTTCTGGATTATTACAAGCCACTAGAGATCAATTTTTAAGAGCGGCTGCTTTTGATTTTAGTGCGACATTCTTTAGACCTAGAGGTCTTAATAGTGAAGACGGTAAAATCCTCATCAACGGTCTTGAAATGAACAAGCAATTCTCTGGTAGACCACAGTGGTCCAATTGGGGCGGCATCAACGACCTGCAACGCAACCAGACCTTCACCATGGGACTGGCACCTGCAGACGATACCTTTGGTGGATACGGCGGTGTACAAAGTATTGACATGAGAGCTTCACAACAACGTGCAGGTTCACAGATTTCCTACGCCAGTGCCAATAGAAGTTACCGCGCTCGCTTTATGGGAACCTATAAAAGTGGTTTGCTTAGCAGCGGTTGGGCTTATGCGATTACTGCTTCCAGAAGAAGCGGTGAAGAAGGCTTTGTAGATGGAACTTTATACGATGCAAATTCAGTCAGTCTTAATGTAGAACGTAAGCTGAGTGAGAATCACTTCTTGAATTTTACCGGTATATATGCTTCTAACAGACGTGGTCGTAGAACTGCGATTACAGAAGAGATCAAAGACCTTAAAGGTATAGAGTACAACCCATTCTGGGGAATACAGGACAACGCACAACGCAACTCCAGAATAAGAGAAATTGACGAGCCTATCTTGATGTTGAACCACTACTGGACGATCTCTCCTAAAGTACAGCTGCAGACCAATACTTCTTACCAGTTTGGTAAAATTGGAAATACCAGAATTGACAATGGTGGTACAAGACTGGACAACACTCTAGGCCGTGATGTTTACATAGGTGGCGCGCCTAACCCTAATCCAGATTATTATCAAAATCTACCCAGCTATTTCTTGAGACGCGGTAACACGCCGATAGACCTTGCCAACGCCTACAGAGCAGAACAAGCCTTTATCAATGATGGGCAATTGGATTGGGAAGATTTATACAGACAAAATTTGACCGTTCGTGAGGATGGTGGCAACTCTATTTATGCGATTCAAGAAGACAGAATCGATGACAATCAGTTTCAAGCAAGCACCATTCTTACAGCAGACCTAGCAGACAATATCTTGCTTACTGCAGGTGCTAATTACAGAAAGCTTAGAAGTGAAAATTATGCATTGTTACAAGACCTTCTAGGTGGAACTGGTTTTCTAGACGTAGATTTCTTTGCAGAAGAAGCTTCCAACATAGATCAAATTCAAAATGATGCTGCGCAATCTGATGTACGCAACCCAAACCGAATCGTAGGTGAAGGTGACCGTTACAAGTACAATTACATCATTGATGCTAATGTAGTCAACGCGTTTGCACAAGCACAGTTTAAATCCAATAAGATTGATTACTTCGTGGCGGGATCTGTTACCCAAACAGACTACCAACGTGATGGACTTTATGAAAATGGAAACTTTTTAGGAAACGAATCTTTTGGAAAAAGTGAGAAAGTTGATTTTACAAACTTTGGTGTGAAAGGTGGTGCTACCTACAAAATCAATGGTTTGAACCTACTTAACTTTAATGGAGCATACATCACAAGAGCACCATACATAAGAAACACCTTTGTCAATGCTCGCCAAAACAACCTTATCGTTAACGGACTGGAATCAGAGAAGAGCTACAGTTTTGACGGTAGCTACATCTATCGTTCTCCTATTCTAAAATTGAGGGCTACAGGTTACTATACTCAATTTGAAGATGGAAATGACATCAACTTCTTCTTTACAGAAAACTTTCAGGGTGAAGAAGGTGGATTTATCCAAGAAGTAGTAACGGGTATCGACAGAAGAAACTACGGTATGGAACTAGGTATTGAGTATCAAATAACACCTACCATTAATTTGAAGGCTGCGGTGGCAGCGGGACAAAATGTGTACTCTGATAATGCAGAAGTGTATTATACCAGCGATGACTTTGATGGAGAGATTAGATTTGGTGACGGTTCTGTAAACATCAAGGACTACCATGTCGCAGGTGGACCAGAAACAGCTGCACAAATAGGTTTTGAATATCGTGATCCAGAATACTGGAACATAGGAGTTACTGCCAACTATTTTGCCAATGGTTATATTGATCCTAGTATCATAAGAAGATCTGACCGATTTAGATTAGATGTTGACGGTCAGGAATTCAATGATTTTGATCCAGTACTTGCCAAAGAACTTTTAAAGCAAGAACAATTTGACGATTATGTACTTGTGAATGTCATAGGCGGTAAATCGTGGAGAATTGACGATAAGTATGTTGGTTTCTTTGCTACCATAAACAACGTATTTAATATTGAATACAAAACAGGAGGTTTTGAGCAGTCGCGTACTGCTACTTTCCAGTCCTTAAATGATGACGTGAACAACCCAACTCAGGTTTTTGCACCTCGATACTTTTTTGGTAATGGGGCTACCTACTACCTAAATGTTTACCTAAGATTCTAAAAAAGCTATAATGAAATTTATAAATAACAGAGAAATGAAAAATTTAAATAAACTCTTTGCCTTTCTAGCAGTAGTTGCGATCTCTTTTTCTTGTGTAGAAGATGATGATTTTGCAATACCAGATTTGAATGAGGTTGTGGTAGAAGCTCCTGCTGGCACCGCTAATCTCACAACCATTATTAACCAGTACGAGAATACCTTTGGTGGACAAGATCCAGAGCCTATTACATTTGATGAAACAGATGGCTTTGTTGAAGGTTATGTCGTTTCTAGCGATGAAGGTGGTAATTACTTTAAAGAATTAGTGATCCAGAATGCTCCTGAAAATCCTACTGTTGGAGTAAACGTTCAGGCAGATCTTAGTCCTTTGTTCACCCGTTTTAACTTTGGTCGTAAAGTGTATATCAAATTAGATGGTTTAACATTAGGAGAATCCAATGGTGTTTACACATTAGGTATAGGCGAGGATCTTGAAAGAATATTTGCTTCAGAAGTTTTGAATACTATCCTGCGTGATGAAGAAACAGCGACAATCGTTCCTAAGCAAATTTCTTTAAGCGAGGTAAGCGAGTCACTAGAAAACCAATGGGTAAGAGTGTCTAACGTTCAGTTTTTAGATTCTGAATTAGGAAAGACATTTGCGACAGAAAGAGGTGACACCTTTGACGGTGACCGTCTGATTCAAACTTGCGAAGACTTCTTTGCGACGCCTTTAGTTTTTCAAACTTCAACCTTTGCAGATTTTAAATCCATCAGAGTTCCTGAAGGTAGTGGCTCCATCGATGGGCTTATCTTGAGAGATTTTAGAGATGAGTTTTTTGTATTGAAAGCAAATGCTCCATCAAATTTTGATTTTGATCCAACTACTCGTTGTGAGTTTGACGTGGTTGCCTGTGGCACTGCAAATGGACCTGGTGCTAATACCTTAATAGATGAAGACTTTAATGGTGGTGTGAACAATACTGCTACCATGCCAGCCGGTTGGACCAATTATGTACAAGCTGGTACCGTGCAATGGGAATCTTATTTTGATGGCGATAGAAACAGCCCTGCAACAAGAGCAACTACCTTTAGAAGTGGTGATGATAGCTCTATCGCCTGGTTGATCACTCCACAAATAGACTTTGATGCACAAACCGGTGAGGTGCTCAACTTCTTTACTTCAAATGATTTTGCAGATGCTTCGACTCTAGAGGTTCTTTTCTCCAATGACTGGGATGGAACACCTGCAGGTGTTGAAACGGCTACTTGGAGCGCATTGGCAGACGCCACTGTAGTTCCTAACAGCGAGTTCTTTAGAAACTTTGTTTCTTCAGGAAATGTTTCTCTTGACTGTGTGGACGGCACTGGTGCAATTGCCTTTAAGTACACGGGTAACGAGGCTGATGGCGGTGGTAACAGCGGCGCAGCAAATGGTGGTTATCAATTAGATGATGTCACTATTACCAGCAACTAAGACTTGATGGATTTCGCTTTCGCGAAAGCGTAACAAATACAAAGAACCACTGCTTTGATGGCAGTGGTTTTTTTATGTAATCAATTACGTCTCAACACGGTGTACACGGGAAAGTGATCACTAAATCCACCAGCATACCTACCACCGGCAAAAGTACGCGCTGGCTGTCCGCGGTATTTTCCTTTCCACTGGCGCAACATGATGTCGTCAAAAATATCTGCCTTGTGGACAAACAAATCGCCAGGTATATCATTGTGCAGGTTCTCGCTTACCATGATCTGGTCAAAAAGATTCCATTTGAACTTATGGTTGAGCGATCCGCGATGAAAGTTCTTGAGCGGTGCCGTTATATTGTCAAAACCATGCGGTAAGATACCTTTGGTAATACTATCGTTTTCTGGATCGTCATTAAAATCGCCCATGATGATAATGAAGGTATTGTCCTTTTCCAGTCGTTGCCTACGGTTTCCCGCATCGTCTATGTGATAGACATGCTCCATGAGCTGTTGGGCAGCAAGTGCTCTTTTGTACTCAGTCGTTCCAGAACCATTACGCCTGGACGGCCAGTGATTCACATAGATATGTAGCGTGGTGCCTGCAAGCTTGCCTTTCACATACAGAATATCCCTAGTGGTGTCCCTTATTCCCATATCATCTTCAATCAACAAAGTGATAGGCCGCGATTCCAAGACTTCAAAAACATCGGTCCTATATAGTAAGGCCACATCAATACCGCGTTCATCCGGACTATTGAAATGCACGTAGCTGTATTTATGATTACGTAGCTTGGGTTGTTGGATCAAGTCGTTCAGGACTTTTTTATTCTCTACCTCGGCAACGCCCAGGACAGCTGGAAGGTTACCTGTATAATCGGCACCTATCTGACTTATGGCATCACTTATTTTTTGGAGCTTCTTGTTGTACCTGTTTTCATTCCATTCATTACGACCTAGTGTGGTGAAGCTGTCATCGAGGATATGTTGGTCATTCTGGAAATCAAAGAAATTTTCTAAGTTGTAAAACCCTACAGTATATTGCTCAAATGCTTGTGATGGAATGCTCAAAAATATTTTTTGAAATGAAATTATATTTTCTTGAGCTGATAATGTACTGAGGTTCCCTTTTCACCTCTTAATAAAAGTAGATATGATCCAGCGCTTAATAATGATGTGTCAATATTTTCCGTCCTAGAATCTACAGTTTTGAAAAATAGTAATCTACCAGTCATATCGTACAACAAAAAAGATTTTACATTTTCTGATGGGAATTTAATTATGATTTCAGAATCGAATGGATTTGGATACACCATCAAATCATTACGGTTTAATGATTCCTCACTTAAAGCAGATTGCTGTGTAAATGTGTACATTGCTGATTGAATTTGAGTTCTCCTAGCTGCATCTATTGCGTAAAATTGATAGTAATATTGATGGTCCTGTTTGATATTGTATAAATGGAATTTCTTATTTAAGAAACCGTTCGTTGGTTGATTGGATATATCAAATTCAATATTATTCTTCATTGTGGTGTCCTCGCCGTAGTTAATTCCAATTGAATTAAATTTATCATTCTTGCTGTACCCCAACATTTCCAAAACAGGACTGCTTAACAATGAAAAATCATTTTTACCATTGATAAGCCAACGATCCTGACCTAGGATAATTTTACTAATTTCAGAGTAGAATAATTTACCATCAAGAGTTGCGCGCAATCTAAACTTATATAAAACATCGTTGTCTAATCTTGGTATGTTGAACTTTATATTTGAAATCAAACCGCTTTCCACATTGTTTATATTTCCGACCGTAGTATTATTAAAAAAATTATCGCCATATTCTAAAGTAATATTAGAGGCATCTCTGAACCATGGCTTCACAGTTCCATTTATTGTAATAAAGTTGGGGTCTTCTTCTATTGAGGTGATTTGGAAATCAATTGCGCTTAGTGTTCTTACTGTATAATAATCTGATTCAAAATAATTACCGTTAATATAGCCAGCTAATCTCAAATAATAATTAGTATTAGGAATCAGGTTGTTGACAAAAGTTATTTGAGATGTAGTTTGTTCAGCAGAAATCGAATTAATAGTTGGAATAATTGACCCATCATTGCCTTCACTATTTGAGGAGTAGATTAATCTAAGATCCTCGACTGAATAATCAGAACTTGTGATGCTATAATTTAACCCAATGTAATCATAAAAAGTTTCTACACTGATTAATTCGATTTCAACATCTTTTTCGGTTTTGAAAGATTTGATTTTACTATAGTAAAACTTCCCATTAATATTACATTTTAATCTATAGTAATAGGTAGTGCTAGGGTTGAGTTGCTTCAAATTAGATTCAACTTTAAACTCACCGTTTGTGATAGGTGTAATGGACTGTTCTAAAGAATCAACTGGTATATAAGTAACACCATTTGCAGAATACTCTAGACTAAGTTCATTTGGATTGATTAAAGGACCGCTTGCATATGCTTTAATTGATGCTTGAGTACTGCTCTGATCTGTTGTTTGATCGGTTATAAGTTCAAAATGAATTTCGTTCAAATCCAGTCGCAAAATGCGATCAGCCGTTCCATATAAATAATCGCCAACGATTTGCAATGTTTTACTACCAGTTGTTAAACTGGCAAAGTTCAAACCACCATCAAGAGTATATCTAGTTTTGTTAGATGTAAAAAAACCCATTTTGTCATCCAAAAATTCGATGTCATTAATGATTTCATTTTGAAATTGATTAATCAATTCCCATTGATTACCACCATTGATAGTTTTCCACAAATCACCATCATTAGTTCCAGCGTAGCCTATTAAGTCATCAACAAAATCGAATGATTTTATGTTAGTCATAATAGTATTTGATATTTTTTGCCAAGATTTACCCGAGTCAATGGTTCGGTATAATACTTGTTCATCAGCCTCAATAGCAAAACCTAGTTGATCGGTTAGCCATTCTATTTTTATAAAAATATTGTCACTGACTATCTCAAAATCTTGTCCGTCATTGAAAATAATCTTAGAGTATTTTTCCCTTTGAGTATTCTTACCGCTGATGATTATATTATCGTTACCAATAGCTTTCAAGTAAGTTATCGACCCATTAGACTCAAAAAAATAGCGGCTCCATGTTAAACCACCATCAATAGTTTTAATAATTTCATGATCTCCTTTTCTAGCATAACCTACTTCTACACTAATGAAAGATGCTTCATGGATTGCATTTGTTTGATTGAAATTTGGATTTGCCTCAGTCATCCTGACCCATGCAAAACCGCCATCAATAGATTTATAAAGTTTTCCATTGTTAATGTGATAACCGGTATAATTATCAAACATTACAAGGTTTTTGAAATTAGGACTACCAATAAACTTCAATTCCCAATCAACTCCATTTGAAGATATTGCTAAGGATTTTTTATCACCGCCAGCAATAAATCCAGATCCTTTTTGGTAATCTATGCTATTGACATTATTATATAAACTTATTTCGGAGATAAAAGTTCGTCCACCGTCTTGAGAATAATGAATATCTGGATTAATTAAAAAAAATTCGTTTTCACTAAGAAAATAAATATCAGAAAAATTGTGATTAGCATTTTGCATCAAATCCCAACTTTGGCCACCATTATTGGTATTAAAAACCTTACCATTTGTTGAAAGGATGCCAAAATTTGGATTGTAAAATTTAATCGCTGTATTGGAAACTGAAGTTTCAGGGACGTTTAAGACATTTTCCCAAGTGACCCCACCATCTTCTGACTTAAGGATTGACCCTTCACGAAGCAGAGCAAAACCTAATTTGTCGTTTACAAAATATAATTGTGAAATGTACGTGTCACTTCCTACTTCCTTTTCAGTCCAACTATCCCCTCCATTTTTTGTTACGAAGTAACTATAACCATTTGTAACATAAAATAGATTTTTATTAACCATATTGAATTTGGCATCGAAGGAAGAATTTCCAGTGTTTTTAGATTCCCAAGTACTACCATCATCCCCAGAAATGAAAATGCGGGATCCTCCGAACAATACGATTGTATTATCAACTATTGATGCACTGGAAAAATTAGAACCAGTAAATCGTTTCATCATAACCCAAGTCTCACCAGAATCAAATGATTTATAAAATTCATTGGCAGTAACAACGATACTTTGGCTTTCATTTAGATGATCTACCAAAATGATTTTACCTGGAAATATATCAGGGTATAATTGCTCCCACTCGTTTTGAGCAAAAATCAAGTAGGATATTAAAAAAAAAATTACTGTGAAAAAGTACTTCATAGCATTCAGTATCGTAAATGGATATATCTATTTATAAATATAGTTATAAGAAATTGAATTGATAATTTAGAACACAGTTCCAGAATCAATAATTTCGCTGATATAATTCCTTCAGTATGAATTATGAAAGACTACTTTCCACTCAACTCATTGTTAATAATGCACCAACTATCCTATTCCTTCACGGCTTTTTAGGAAGCAGCGATCAATGGAACAGGTTGGTCGAGCATTACAAAGAGTCGTATCAAATACTGCTGTTGGAGTTGCCGGGTCATGGCGACAATTCTTGTGAGATGAAATACACGGTAGATGATTTGGCTCAAGAGATCCATCAGGTATTGTTGCAACATGCTGTTGACGAAATTCACTTTGTGGGTCATAGCATGGGCGGCTATGTGGGTTGCGCTTTCGCGAAAGCGTACCCTTCAAAGCTTCTGTCACTCACATTAATCAACAGTTGCGCGACAAATGATTCTGCCAGTCGTGTGGAGCAGCGCGACAGATCCTTAAAATTGATCCAGAAATATCCACAGGCATTTACTAAAATGGCCATTTCCAATCTTTTCACCGAGACTGAAAGGGAAATGTACAAAGCAGAAATCGAATCCATGAAACAACAGGCAGCTCGTATTTCCATGGCTAGCATTAGTAATGCTCTCCTTGCTATGAGAGATAGACCATCGTATTTGCCTATTCTCGAAGACACTTCCATCCCACTACAGTACATATACGGTTTACGTGATGAGATCATACGACCAGCTATCATTGAAGTGGAAATAGAAAAATTAAAAGCTATAAACTATAAGCTGGAATCAGGACATATGAGTTTGCTCACACATCCAGACGAGATTATAAAATTGCAGTTGGTCGAAAAAACAGTTCGTTAAACGTGTTTTGTGAATAACTTTCTCTAGATTTAACAATCCTTTTAAATCTGAATTACGTTCAACCCCAAAAATACGACACATGCAAAACCCCTTTAAGCGTCTGGTCTGCTCCATTTCTGGGCATCAAATGGAAATATCACACGTGGTCAATGATCGCGTTAATGAATGGTGTTGCACCAAATGCAACAAGCAAGTTACTAACAATATCTATGGTGAGACCGTACCGCTTAATGACATTTATGAGCGTATCAACAAGTCACTAGCACAGCTGGCGCGTAAAAAAGCCGGTCGCCCAGCTAGAATTATTCAAAAGGCAAAAGCGGCCTAGCTTTCAAAGCTATTCCATCCCATTGCTTTAATGGCAACCTGCTCGCCGCCTCGCGTGACCAGATGTATACCATCGCTTTGCGGTAAAACGTGCCCGATGATGGAAAGGTTAGGATTTGCTTTAATCTTAGGGAAATCTTCCTGCTTCACAGTAAACAACAGCTCATAATCCTCGCCACCACTCAAAGCCACGGTAGTACTATCCAGATTGAATTCTTCACAAGAACTAATGACTGTTGGGTCCAATGGGATTTTATCCTCATAGATTTTCATCCCAACACCAGATTGCTTGCACAAGTGAATTATTTCAGAGCTTAAGCCATCACTAACATCAATCATGCTGGTAGGTAACACATCCAGCTCTTCCAACAATTTAGGAATATCCTTTCTAGCCTCAGGTTTGAGTTGACGCTCAATCAAATAACTGTACGCCTCGATATCTGGCTGGCTATTTGGGTTTGCTTTAAAAACTGCTTTCTCACGCTCTAGGATTTGCAATCCCATATAAGCCGCACCTACATCGCCAGAAACTACCAGTAAATCACCATCGCTAGCACCAGATCTATATACGATCTTGTCAGATTCCTGTTCTCCCAGCGCAGTTACTGAAATGATCAAACCACTGTTGCTGGCCGTGGTATCACCACCTATAAGGTCGACACCATAATTTTGACAAGCCAGTGCGATACCGTCGTACAATTCTTCTACCGCTTCTACAGGAAAACGGTTGGAAATGGCAATGGAAACCGTCACTTGTGTCGCGATGGCATTCATGGCATAGACATCTGACAAATTGACCATCACTGCTTTATAACCCAAATGCTTGAGAGGCACATAACTTAAATCAAAGTGGATGCCTTCCACCAGCATATCTGTTGTGACAACCGTGTGCTTATCGTGCTTGATGACGGCCGCATCGTCGCCTATGGCTTTTACGGTTCCGGCATTTTGGGTCGCAAAGTTCTTGGTAATATGGTCTATCAAACCGAATTCGCCCAGTTGCTCAATCGGTGTTCTTAAGGGATTTTTATCTTCAATCATGCTACAAAATTACAATTATGATTCGGGATGGACTAACGATCTGACAAGTGCATTCATAGGCATAGTCTTTGCACATACTACCATATGAGATTATCATTGCATCCTAGCGTTTACCGCTGTTTGTATCGTATCTTTGTACACATTTATTTAATCAATTAGTAATATGATTAATGTTTCTGAAACAGCAAAAAACAAACTGACCTCGCTCATGAGTGAGGAAGGTTATTCCATCGACAAGGATTTTGTTCGTGTGGGCGTCAAGAGTGGCGGTTGCAGCGGTCTGTCCTATGATTTGACCTTTGATAAAAATACCGTTGAGACTGACAAAATATTTGAAGATAACCAGGTACGCATCGTTGTAGACAAGCGCAGCTTTCTGTATCTAGTAGGAACGACCCTAGAATTTAGTGGTGGTTTAAACGGTAAGGGTTTTGTTTTTAATAATCCCAACGCGCAACGCACCTGTGGATGTGGAGAAAGCTTTTCTCTATAACAATAGAAGTAGAATGAGTTCGCTTTCGCGAAAGCGAAACACGCCTTAAGCTATCAGGCAAAACAATGAATAGCACCTAGGTCCTGGTTTTGGACTTAAAACAAGCAACAGATTATGGCAAAATATACTGAAGAAGAATTACAAAAAGAACTCGAGACCAAGGAGTACGAGTATGGATTCTATACAGATATTGAATCTGACACCATTCCCGTAGGCTTAAGTGAAGATGTGGTGCGCATGATAAGCGCCAAGAAGAATGAGCCACAATGGATGACAGAATGGAGACTTGAGGCATATCGCCACTTTGTAAGCATGCACGAGCCAGAATGGGCAAACGTGACTTATGAAAAGCCAGACTTACAAGCCATTTCCTACTATTCTGCACCTAGTAAGAAACCGAAATATGAAAGTCTTGACGAGGTTGATCCAGAATTACTGGATACTTTTAAAAGATTGGGTATTTCTATTGATGAGCAAAAAATGCTTGCTGGTGTAGCGGTAGATATCGTGATGGATTCAGTTTCTGTAGCGACGACCTTTAAGAAAACACTTGCTGAAAAAGGCATCATCTTCTGCTCCATTTCTGAAGCTATTCAAGAGCATCCAGAATTGGTGAAGAAATACTTGGGAACCGTGATCCCGCAAAAAGATAATTACTATGCCTCATTGAATGCCGCCGTATTCTCTGATGGTTCTTTCTGTTACATTCCTAAAGGCGTACGTTGTCCTATGGAATTGAGCACTTACTTCCGTATCAATCAAGCGGGAACAGGACAATTTGAAAGAACCCTGGTAGTGGCAGATGAAGGTAGTTATGTAAGTTACCTAGAAGGTTGTACCGCACCATCGCGCGATGAAAACCAATTACACGCGGCTTGTGTGGAATTGATTGCCCTTGATGATGCAGAGATCAAATACTCTACCGTACAAAACTGGTATCCAGGAAACAAAGAAGGAAAAGGTGGCGTCTACAATTTTGTAACCAAGCGTGGTATTTGCGAGAAAAACGCCAAGATCTCTTGGACACAAGTAGAAACTGGTAGTGCCATCACATGGAAATATCCAAGTTGTATTTTAAAAGGTGACAACAGCGTTGGGGAATTCTACTCTATCGCGGTAACCAACAACTTCCAGCAGGCAGATACGGGAACCAAGATGACGCACATTGGTAAAAACACCAAGTCTACGATTATCTCAAAAGGTATCAGTGCCGGTAAATCGCAAAACTCTTATCGTGGCCTAGTACAAATCAACTCAAGAGCCAGTAATGCCCGTAACTTTTCACAATGTGATAGTTTGTTGATGGGTAATGAGTGTGGTGCGCATACATTCCCATATATCGAGACTAAAAACAACAGTGCTAAAGTAGAACACGAGGCAACGACCAGTAAAATAGGTGAAGACCAGATTTTCTACTGCAACCAGCGTGGTATCGATACTGAAAAAGCAATTGCCCTTATCGTCAATGGCTTCTCAAAAGAAGTATTGAATAAGCTACCGATGGAGTTTGCCGTAGAAGCACAAAAACTACTGGAAATAAGTCTAGAAGGATCTGTAGGATAGAAGGTTCCAATCATTTAAAATCAATCAAAAAACCAAAAACAATGAAAAACATAGTTTACATCCTTGCGACAGTATTGTTGCTTACCTCATGTAACGACTTTAAAAAAGGATTTGAAGAAGGAATGGCAAATGCAGAGGCTGAGGCAGCCCAGCAAGATAGCCTTGCCAATCTACCAGAAGTAAAACTCCACATTTTTGATGGTGGTAGTGTTTTGGCAAAACAAAAAGTCATGTTCTCTGAAGGTGATCGTTATGAAGGAGAATCCATCCAACTAGCGGCACCGTTTTATATCATACAGCATCCAGAAGGAACTTTATTATGGGACACAGGTCTTCCAGAAGGACTTGTAGGTCAAGGCGATGTCACTCCAGAAGGTGACGCGTTTACCATTTCACGTAGTGAGAAAATTGTTGATCAATTAAAGTCGGTTGGATTAACTCCAGCGGATATTGACATGATTGCTTTCTCTCACGTACACTTTGATCACACTGGTGCTGCAAACAACTTCCCAAATGCAAAATGGTTAGTACAACAAACTGAGCTGGATTTTATCAATAGCGACGCCATCAAAGGCAATGCATTTTATGCTCCAGATTCATTTAGCGAGTTGAAAGATACGCAGGTACTTAATGGAGACTTTGATATCTTCAACGACGGTAGTGTGGTTGTTAAATCCTTTCCAGGTCACACCGCAGGACACCAAGCGCTATTCCTTAGCTTAAAGGAATCTGGCCCGACCCTATTATCAGGTGACACGTACCACTTTGAGCAAAACCGCGAGGATGCTGTAGTTCCACAATTTAACTATGACATTCCAGAGAGTAAGCAAAGTATTGAAGAGTTTGAAGCTTTCGCGAAAGCGAAAAACGCAACAGTCATTATACAACATGACCTAGATGACTTCAAAAATACAGTCGCCAAAACACCGCTTAAGTAATGAGAAGCCTTCTCCTTTCACTCTTCTGCATCGGGCTACTGGTAGGTTGCAAAAATGAATCTGAACCAAAAAGTACAAAAGAAAACGTGCTTACCTATGATGAGCCACGATACAAAGGCGATTTCATCTACCTAGCAGATGCGGCGGTATTGTCCACCAGCGACGATATCTATGCGGTGAAAATTGACGAAAAGGTAACAGAGCTGGCCAGCAAGGCAAAAGAGTTTCAAAGAACACCATACGATATGGTGCAAGTAGTTGTGACTGGCGAACTAGTTCCCAATCCACTAAAAGCAGAAACCGGCGAAGGCTGGGATCAAATGCTGGTCATTGATAAAATTATAGAAGTGCGCAAATCAAAATCATCCAGTGTGATTCAAGCGCAAGAACAAGAAGATAACTAACAGATATGTTGAAAGTAAAAAACCTGCACGCCACTATTGACGGCAAGGAAATATTAAGAGGAATCAATCTAGAGGTAAAGGCTGGAGAAGTCCACGCGATCATGGGACCTAACGGTTCTGGAAAATCTACGTTAGCAAACGTGATTGCCGGTCGTGAGGAATATGAAATGTCAGAAGGTGAAATCTCCATGAATGATGAAGATATCACAGAGCTGGATCCAGAAGAAAGAGCGCACAGAGGCGTTTTTCTATCCTTTCAATATCCCGTAGAAATTCCTGGTGTAAGCGTTACCAACTTCATGAAAACGGCCATCAATGAGACACGTAAGGCTCAAGGTAAGGACGAAATGCCTGCAAAGGACATGTTGAAGATGATACGCGAGAAGTCAGAACTTCTTGAGATCGATCGCAAATTCCTATCCAGATCATTGAATGAAGGTTTTTCTGGTGGTGAAAAGAAACGTAACGAGGTATTCCAGATGGCTATGTTAGAGCCTAAACTGGCCATTCTTGACGAGACTGATTCTGGTCTTGACATTGATGCTTTACGTATCGTTGCTAATGGTGTCAACAAATTGCGCAGTAAGGACAATGCAACTATCGTGATTACTCACTACCAGCGTTTGCTAGATTATATCGTTCCAGATTACGTACATGTTCTTTTCAATGGGCGCATTGTGAAATCTGGTGGTAAAGAATTGGCGCACGAGTTGGAAGAGCGCGGTTACGACTGGATCAAAGAAGAAGTAGAAGCATAGATTGAATAAGTAAAGCTTTGATGATTTTGTTTTTTTCGCTTTGCTGTCTACCAATAGTGAGGAGCGAATGCCAAATCACCATCCAGCTTAAAAGTAAAACTATATGAGTTTTAAAGATAATATCCTTTCCTCTTTTATGGCCCTTGAAAATGAGGTCGATACAGATAGCTATGTGCATGAACTGCGCAACAAGGCGCTGTCTGATTTTGAGGAAAAAGGACTGCCGTTACGTAAAGATGAAGCCTACAAATACACATCCTTAAAAGCGCTTTTCAATAAAGATTACAGCCTATTTCCTAAAAAGGAAGTGACGCTGGATTATGCAGAGATCAAAAAGTACCTCATCCATCAAATCGATGCTTATCGTGTAATATTTGTTGATGGCGTTTACAGTTCACAGCTTTCGCAAACCACACACGAGCAATTTGATGTGTGTTTGATGTCCAGCACATTAAACAATCCAAAGTATGCTCCGATAATTGAAACTTATTATAACCAGTTAGCAGGTAAGGATAGTTTGACGTCTCTAAATACGGCTTTTGCCAGAGAAGGTGCATACATCCATATTCCTAAAAACATAGCCGTCAATAAACCAATAGAGATCGTTTATTTCTCCACAGGTAGTGAGGCTGCTATGATGGTCCAACCACGTAATCTTGTGGTAGTAGGTGAAAATTCACAAGTACAGATTATAGAGCGTCATCAAAGTTTGACTGAAAACACCGTACTGACCAACAGTGTCACTGAGGTTTTTGCAGATCAACGCTCTTTAGTAGATTATTACAAGATCCAAAACGACCAACAAAGCGCATCCCTTATTGACCATACCAACGTGCAGCAACAAACCAATAGCGAGGTGCGTTTGCACACGTTCTCATTTGGCGGTGCTTTGACACGTAACAACTTGAACTTTTTCCAATTGGGCGAGCACTGTAATTCACTGCTCAATGGTGTGACGATAATAGGTGACAAGCAACATGTGGATCATTCTACGTTAGTTCACCACACTGCACCTAATTGTGAGAGTTATCAAGAATACAAACAGATTTTTGATGATCGCGCTGTCGGTGTCTTTAATGGTAAGGTACTGGTAGATAAGATTGCCCAAAAGATCAATGCCTTCCAGCAGAATAACAACATTTTGGTTAGTGATAAAGCAACCATAAATGCCAAGCCGCAACTGGAAATATTTGCAGATGATGTGCGCTGTTCACACGGTTGTACTATAGGACAACTGGATGAAGAAGCCATGTTCTACATGCAATCTCGTGGTATAGGTAAAAAAGAAGCTAGAGCGCTTTTGATGTTTGCATTTGCTAATTCAGTATTGGAAAGTGTCAAGATCCCTGAAATCAAATCGCGCATCACAAAATTGATCGCCATGAAATTAGGTGTAGAGATCGGGTTTGATTTGTAGATTCAAATCAATATAAATTTAAAGCCCGATCTGTTGATCGGGCTTTTGTTTTCAAGGTTATGAATGCACCACATCGTACCTTTACATTATGCTAGACATCAAAAAAATACGTGCCGATTTTCCCATTCTCAACCGTGAGGTGAATGGGCAGCCTTTGGTTTATTTTGACAATGCAGCGACTTCACAAAAGCCATTGCAAGTCATTGAAAAAATCACGGAATACTACACACTTTACAATGCCAATATCCATCGCGGTGTTCATGCCTTAAGTCAGGAAGCCACAGATCTATTTGAAGCTTCCCGAGAAAAGTGTCGCGCATTTTTCAACATCCCAACCGCTAGACAATGCATTTTCACTTCAGGAAACACGCACAGCATCAACGCTGTTGCTAGTGGTGCTCACGTTTTTGTAAAAGAAGGTGATGAAGTTATCGTTAGTGCCGTGGAACATCATTCCAATATCGTTCCATGGCAAATGCTGTGTGAACGAGTTGGAGCTTACTTGAAGGTCATTCCTGTAATGGATAACGGCCAGCTGGACATGAAGGCCTATCATGATTTGTTGAATCCCAAAACCGCTTTTGTAGTTGTCAATCACATTTCAAACGCATTAGGTGTCACAAATCCGGTAAAAGAGATCATTGCTGGCGCCCATAAACATCAGGCTAAAGTGCTTATCGATGGCGCACAATCCTGTGGTCACATGAAAGTTGATGTACAAGAACTCAATGCAGACTTTTACACCATGGCAGGTCACAAAATGTGCGGTCCAACAGGAATAGGATTGCTTTATGGCAAGGAAGAGGCATTAAACGAACTACCACCATATCAAGGCGGCGGCGAGATGATTGATCAGGTGAGCTTTGAAAAGACGACTTATGCAGGATTACCTCACAAATTTGAGGCTGGTACGCCTAATATCGCTGGTGGTATCGCCTTAGGTGCTGCAGTAGATTACCTCAATAGCATAGGCATGGATGAAATCGCTGCATATGAACATGAATTACTGGTTTATGGAACAGAGCAAATCAAAACCATTCCAGGAGCTACCATTTACGGTGATGTGGCTGACAAAGCGGCGGTAATTTCATTCAATGTTGATGGGATTCACCCATACGATATAGGAACCATTATTGACAAGTTGGGTATTGCCGTGCGCACGGGCCACCACTGCGCACAACCTGTAATGGACCGCTATCAAATAGCAGGTACCATAAGAGCCAGCTTTGCATTTTATAATACAAAGGAAGAGATTGATGTTATGGTACAGGCTTTGCACCGTGCAGTAAAGATGTTATCTTAACATCACTAACCAACGCTAATTGAATAGTTATGAAAGCTAAATTTTTACTTTTTGGGATGATGATCTTAACACTTATTGCCTGCAATGAGCTGGAAGATATCAATGGGTCTTATGAGGTCGTTACCGTTGATGGTCAAGACATGGCCGGTCAAGGCATCACCATCAACATCGATATGTCAGAAAAGGAAAACCGTATCTCTGGAAACAATAGCTGTAATCAATACAGCGGTAACTTTGAGAATCCAGAAGCTAATCGAGTAGAGATGGGAATGATGATCTCAACAAAGATATATTGTGAAGAAAAGGCAAAAACAGAGCAGTTATTCATGAATCAGCTGGCGTTAGTCAAAAAAGCAGAATATAAAAACGATCACTTGAAGTTGATGGATGAAGATGGAATGGTATTGATCAAGGCAAAAAGAGTCAATGAGTAGCATAAAAGAAATACAAGAAGAAATCGTAGACGAGTTCGCCATGTTTGACGACTGGATGCAACGCTATGAATACATGATCGATCTAGGTAAAAGTTTGCCCATTATTGATGAGCAATACAAAGACGAGGATCACATCATCAAAGGTTGTCAGTCTAAAGTATGGGTTCACGCAGATCTTGACCAAGACAAAGTCGTTTTTACTGCAGACAGTGATGCTATCATCACAAAAGGTATCATTGCTATTCTCATACGCGCCTGGTCCAACCAGAAACCGCAGGATATTCTGGAAGCAGATACAGATTTCATTGATGAGATAGGCCTTAGAGAGCACTTGTCTCCTACTCGCGCAAACGGGTTGGTATCAATGATCAAACAACTTAAAATGTACGCAGTGGCGTATCAATCACAACTTAATTAAACCATGGAAGAAATCAACGGACAAGAACTAGGTGAAAAGGTCATACGCGTTATCAAAACCATTTATGATCCAGAAATTCCAGTGGATATTTATGAACTGGGATTGATTTATGACGTGATGGTAAGTGAAGAAGCAGAGGTCAAAGTGCTCATGACTTTAACATCACCCAACTGCCCAGTAGCAGAATCACTGCCTGCCGAGGTTGAGGAAAAAATTAAGTCTCTCAAAGAAGTCAAGGATGCAGAGGTGGAGATCACCTTTGATCCACCATGGAACAAGGACTTAATGAGTGAAGAGGCAAAACTAGAACTGGGAATGCTCTAAAAATGAGAGAAGAAATCATCAATCGTGTTGCAAATTCCAAGCTCAAGAATTTTGACCTTGAGGATTATTATGTCGCGGGACCGCGCACAGAGATTGATATCTCGCAATGGTTGATGGAAGGATTAGTGTTGATGGAAACTCGCTTTCGCGAAAGCGTAAAAAATACAGACTTCACGGTCTATAAAAATCATCACGTTGCCCTTAATTGCAGTACAGACGCCATAGTGCCGCCATGGGCATGGATGTTACTGCAATCTCAATTGACTGGAATAGCCGAGACCGTAGTCCTTGGAACTCTTGAAGATTTGGAGACTCATTTGTACCGCAATGTAATGGCGCATATTGATCTGTCCAGTTATAAAGACCTACCGGTGATTGTAAAAGGCTGTTCTAAAAAGCCAGTTCCCGTTGCAGCATACCTAATGATTACCGAGAAGCTTCAAGGCATAGCCAGCAGCGTGATGTATGGAGAAGCTTGCTCATCAGTTCCTGTTTACAAAAAAGGTCGATATGGTGCGTCTTAAGCCGTTCCACGCCACTGCTTTCATTTTTCTATTTAGGATTTACAAAAAGAACCTTAGTTTTGGGGTTTCCTTAAACTAGTTTATATGAAAAAACTTCTACTTTCTGCCCTATTGCTAGCAATGGTGGCAACCACACAGGCACAAGATGCAGATCCTGATGCTCAACCACAAGGTTGGTCAAAAGGCGGTACGTTTCAATTACTGTTCAATCAATCTGCTTTTAATGCAGAATGGACTGGTGGCGGTACTTCCAGTATTGCTGGAAACGCAGGAATCAATTACGATTTTAATTACCTAGAGGGTCGCACCACTTGGGACAGTAAGATCATAGCAGAGTACGGTATCACTAAGCAAGATGGTGATGACTTTACTCGCAAGACCAACGACAGGTTGGAATTCAATTCGGTTTATGGGTATAAAGTGTCTGAGGAAAGCAAGTGGTCTTATTCCTTCTTCTTTAATGCACTTACTCAATTTACTAAAGGATACACATTTAGTGAAGATCCTGATACTGGCGAGACAATTCGCACCGAGCGTACTCATATTCTTTCTCCAGGATACTTTCAGGCTGGTCCAGGTATGCTGTATAAGAGAGACGAAAATTTCTCTGTAAACATCGCACCTGCAACTGCAAGATTGATTGTTGTTGACGATCAATTTACATCTGGAGTTGATTATCAAGATGGTGCGTACTTTGGTGTAGATGCAGGTGAGAGTTCCAGATTTGAATTTGGTGCCTCTGTAAATGCATTGTACAAATTTGATATTGCAGAAAACATCACCATGGACAATGTCCTATTGCTGTACTCCAACTACCTGGACAAACCAGGAAATGTGGACATCAACTACTCTGCAGCAGTGAACATGAAAGTCAACGAGTGGCTAAGTGCCAACTTGATTTTCCAAGCGATTTATGACGACAATGCCGTTGGAGCCTTCCAGATACGTGAGGTGTTTGGATTGGGACTTAACTACAAACTATAGCGTTATACTCTACAGAGATATCAAAAGCACCCTAATTGGGTGCTTTTTTAGTTTTGGTACATCAAAAAATCCCAGAGGACACAAGAAGTCCAAAAATCATTCGTTTTTAGAAAAAACAAGAAGATTCTATCTTTGCCAAAATCGAAAAACCACCACCTATGAGAATATTGATGTGCCTTTTACTTTTTCTAACCTCGATGGTAAAGCTACAGGCTCAAGATGCTGGAGATGAAGACGTAAACCAAAACGGCTGGAAAAACACCGGCAAACTCCAGTTTCTATTCAATCAATCTGCCTTTAATGCAGACTGGACCGGTGGCGGCACATCCAGTATTGCGGGCAGTTTTGCAGCAGACCTTGATTTTAATTATACAGAAGATCGCATTGCATGGGAAAACAGCATTAGTGCAGAATACGGTCTAACCATTCAAGAAAATGAGAAGTTTACCCGCAAGACCAATGATAGAATAGAACTTAACAGCGTCATAGGCTATGAAGTCAATGAAAATGACGACACGGCCTACTATTCGTTCTTTATCAACGCAATGACGCAAGCGACTAAAGGCTATGTCTATGCCACAAATGAAGATGGTGAGATCACAAGAACAGAGCGCACTAACATGTTTTCTCCTGGGTATTTTCAAGCTGGCCCAGGATTTTTGTACAAAAAGAATAAGATGCTTACGCTTAATATAGCGCCATCGACTGCACGATTGATCATGGTGGATGACATGTTTACCAGTGCAGAAAATTATGAGGACGGCAGTTACTTTGGCGTGGCAGCTGGAGAAAGTAGACGTTATGAACTAGGCGCCTCCATTAATGCGGTGTACAAGCTCAAGATCATGGACAACATTACCATGGACAACAAGCTGCTCATATATTCTAACTACTTGGATAAACCAGGAAACGTCGATATCAATTATGCGACTAACATCAATATGAAGGTCAACGATTACATTAGTGCCAAGTTGATCTTTCAAGCCATCTATGACGATAACGCCGTTGGTGCCTTCCAGATACGCGAGGTTTCTGGATTAGGGTTGAATTATACCTTGTAAAAAGTATTAAAAGAGTTCGCTTTCGCGAAAGCGAAACTTCTCTAAGTCATCGTCTTAATCAAGGCAGATAGAATACTGATCCACACAAAATTGAACACAGATTGCGTCTTGTTGCGGTCTGCCTCACCTTTTCCTTCACGATATTTCTCGCCGTTTTTACGGCTATCATTAGCGACAAATAGGTTGGCGATACCAGAGAGCAACTTATTGATTCCCATACCATCCTTTTTCATCAGGTCGATCTTAAAGTCTTCATAGGCCATTTTCATTGCAGTCTGTGAGCGGTTATTGTTCCCTGAAATGTCAAAATAGATTTCCTGCAGTGTGCCTTCAAATCCTACATTAAGATTGGGACCTGTGAAAGAATTGATATTTGCAGCCGGCAGTTTCCCTAGATTCCCACTAAATCTAAAGGCATCACTGGTGTCGTGTACATTAAAAGTCCAATCCACATGCAATTTGCTTTGTTGGAAAAGACCATCGGCTGTGATTTTTGTGAGCTCTCCAGCAGGTTGCGTGTTTCCTACGGTGGACATATTCAAATCCAGATTTGTGAATTTGATGGAGCCTGCAGGTTGATCTGCCTTAAGCTTTTCTTCATAGGTAATCGCACTGTTGGAAACCGTGATGCTATCTACCATGAGATCCATTTTTAAATCTCTCAGCATTTTGCTGTACAGAGGTTTGAATGTTGGATCGTCTGCTACCAGCTTATCCCGATATATGGATAACTCTGGTGTTTCTAGATGGATCTTGTCCACCTTAGTAAACAAGGTTGAACCATCAAACCCGAAGTCGTAGCCCAGAAGTTCAACAACCGGAACGTCAAGAACGGTATAATCACGTTCCTTATCAATAAGTCTTTTGTATTGGTTTTTAGAGTATTTCGGCTTGATGGAAAGCCTATCGATCGTGATGTTTTCCTGTGTCAAACTGATATGTCCTACACTAAGCGTTTCAAAAGGGCTGATTTTTAGAAATAATGAGTCGCTTTCTAGGTGTACATCCTCATAAGTAACAGGAATACGTTTGCGTATGGTTTTTCCATCAGTACGAACGTCTCTCGCTGCGAATGCAGCTTTGGCAACATGCAACACCACAGAATCTTTAGAAGAGTCATAAATAGTAAAAGAAGTGGCTCCAATATCCACATTCTCGATAAGTACGCTTTTATCCAGCGTCGCCAACGGATTTGCCTTTATCGTATCAATTTGTGCGGTTGATTTGAATTTATCCTTGAAATAGACAATGTTGTTTCTATCAATATTGATTCTCTCAAACTGGATTTGATCCTTGACAAAAAATTTCCAATAGCCAAAACCAGATAAGGACAACTTATCTACGGTAGCTCTGGTGTGTACTAGAGTATCGGTTTGATTGGAGAGTTCAACATTGATATCCTTTATAGAGATGGTTCCCGTTAAGGTACTCATGTCCAGATCTCCAAATTGAAAATCAAGTTCGGGTGACAGTTGTTCTGCTAGAAAGGATTCCAGCTTGCTTTTTACAAGATAATTGGCATAGAAATAACCTCCAACCACCACTGTCAAAAGGCCTATAAAAACGTACAGTATGGTTTTTTTCATGTATTTCTAGCTATAAATTGAACCTATTACTCTTCTTCTCCCATGATATCAGGATATAGAAAAGCATTGTATGGGAATCGAGACACGTGTATTTCTCTCACCTTATCGTACACCTTCTTACGGAACTGCTCCATGTTCTCCTTCTCGATAGCGCTTATAAAAATCACATCATCGCCAGTTCTTGACATCCAGGTGTTTTTCCATTCTTCTAAAGAGTAGTGAACTGAGGTGCGCTCTACCATAAGGTCAGTTTCATCATAATCTTCTGGTTGGTATTTATCGATTTTGTTGAACACCATAATCGTAGGCTTATCAATGGCGTCAATCTCATCCAAAATTTTATTCACGGACGCTATGTGATCTTCAAAGGACTCGTGTGAGATGTCAACCACATGCAACAGTAAGTCAGACTCTCTTACCTCATCTAGGGTTGATTTAAAGGACTCTACCAGCTGTGTAGGTAGTTTGCGTATAAACCCAACCGTGTCTGTTAACAGAAAAGGTAAATTCCCGACTACCACTTTTCTCACGGTGGTGTCTAGCGTTGCAAAAAGTTTGTTTTCGGCAAAAACATCACTTTTTGACACCACATTCATCAGGGTGCTTTTACCAACATTGGTATAACCTACCAAGGCAACACGTACCAGTTGACCGCGATTACCGCGTTGAGTGGCCATTTGCTTGTCAATCTTGATCAGCTTTGCTTTGAGTAAGGTGATTCGATCCCTTACGATACGTCTATCTGTTTCAATTTCTGTCTCACCAGGACCACGCATACCTATACCACCTTTTTGTCTTTCCAGGTGAGTCCATAATCCCACAAGTCTAGGTAAGAGGTATTCATATTGAGCCAGCTCCACTTGAGTACGTGCATAACTGGTTTGTGCGCGTTGCGCAAATATGTCCAGAATCAAATAAGTACGGTCAATGATTTTTGCCTCCAGCGCTTTTTCAATATTGCGTTGTTGAGCAGGCGATAGTTCATCATCAAAGATGACGGTATCTATATCGTGGGCCTTGACATAGGCCTGTATCTCTTCCATCTTTCCAGTCCCAATAAAGGTCTTGGGGTTGGGCTTTGCCATTTTCTGGCTAAATCTTTTACGCACCGTCGCACCTGCCGTATAGGCAAGGAACTCCAGCTCGTCCATATATTCATTGAGCTTTTCCTCATCTTGTGATTGCGTGATCACACCTATGAGAATGGCCTTTTCGTATTCGTGATTATCAGTTTCTAGCATATATATAAAACAACTTATCTCAAAGATACCTTTATAAAGAAGCTTAAAGGTGTCTTTGAGATAAGGTTAAGAGTTTGTAGGAAAAGTTATGAGTTGGCCAGCAACTCTTCTGCGTTTTTAATTGCGGCTTGTGTATCGCTTTGTACCTTTTTGATGCTTTCAAGAGAACTCTTGATCATGGGTAGTTGGTTTTCCAGCTCTTCTACTGTAGATGGAGTTTCTGCTTCATAAGGAAACTTTTCAGAATAATCCTTCATCCAGTCCATCATAGCATCATGAGCCTCGTCCAGTTCTACTTGTGCGTCAAACAGTTGTTCTACTTGAGCGTCACTCAAAGCTGCATCTTCCATTTTTGAGTCAATTTCTATGCTCAAGTCCATGAGGCGTCCCATTTCTGGCATGACTTCATCGTGGACTTCCATGGTTTGTTCTGTCAATTGATCAAAAGATGCGATTTCTTCTTCTAACGGATCTTCTGCAACGTTTTTACAGGAAAATGCGATCATCACTATCGCAAACAAATAGATTATTTTTTTCATAATTTAGAATTATTACCAGCTGCAATCTCAATGATCAAAAAACTCACTGTCAACATATTGAGCTTTAACAAGAGTGCTGTTTAAGTTGCCACAAAGGTACTGGCAAAATCGTTGCCGTTCGAATTTATCAATTACAACCTTCTTAAGTCTTTCCATATTTTTCAAGGCTTAATTTTGTAAACGCTGCTGCTGGTTAGCTGTTGTGATCAATCACGACCATTAGTAGCAGTTTGCCGTATTGAATTCCAAATTGTACATCCACTCGCATGCTTCCCATCGCATTTCATCCTATTTATAAGCATCCGTTACCAGAAGGGCATCGATTCCCCATGATCAAATACGAATTGTTACCAGAGCAATTAAAATTAGAAGGTATTGCAACCGAAGCCGATTTTTTTGAACCCAGCAAATTGTGCGAGGATGTTGATGTCCTACGAGTTCACACGGCTAAATATCTGGACGACCTTAAAAACCTGACGCTGGACAAGCGTGCCGCGCGCAAACTGGGCTTTCCGTTAAGTAAAGAATTGGTCAGTAGAGAATTGCGCATCGCTCAAGGCACCATTGAAGGCTGTCTCAAGGCTATCGACCACAAGGTCGCCATGAATATTGCTGGTGGCACGCACCATGCCTATACCGATCATGGCGAGGCGTTTTGCCTGCTCAATGATCAAGCCATTGCTGCAAGATATTTGCAACACCATGGACTTGCTGAAAAGATTTTGATCGTGGATCTGGACGTACATCAGGGAAATGGAACGGCAGAAATCTTTACCGGCGACGACAGCGTGTTCACTTTTTCCATGCATGGCGCGAGTAACTATCCGTTTAAAAAGGAAACCTCAGATCTGGATATCGCCTTGCCTGATGGTACGGATGACGAGGCTTTCCTGAAAGAGCTGCGCCACCATCTGCCAGATTTGATTGCACAACAAAAACCTCACTTTATCTTCTACCTCGCTGGCGTTGATGTGTTGAGCACTGATAAACTGGGCAGATTGGGCCTGACACCTCAAGGTTGTAAGATGCGCGATGAGTATAGTTTTTCCGCTTTCGCGAAAGCGAACCACATCTCAAAACCTTTCATACCCGTACAATGCAGTATGGGCGGCGGCTACTCACCAGAGATCAAGATCATCATTGACGCGCATACCAATACCTATCGCGCGGCAAGAGATATTCTATTGTAATTTAAGCGATCCAGTTTTTCCACTTGCTATAATGGGTGAAAAACAGCAAGGCCAAATCAAAGAATAGGATGATATATAAAACATTCCAATTGTAAAGGCTATTATCAACCAGGCTGAAGGCAAATTGCGTGAATGCAACATCGATGATTACGGCCACAAATGAAATAGAGGCCAGTAGGGCAGCTATCTTTTTACGCATGATGAGAAATATGCTGGATGCCGTACCTGTGACAATCGCAAAAGCCAAAACCCCAACATACCATAGTGGCAGTTCATCATTAGCAACATTAGTCACAGAATTATTATCAAAAGATGGCGGGTTTGCCATAAAGGTATCTAGAACCAAAAAGGTAAGATCTGCCAAGCTCCACAACAACAGGAGAAATGAAATAATCCAAAATACGGTAGGTGGTGCTGTTCTTGTGGTCATTGAAAATGGATCTTAAGTGCTACTAAAAATAAGCATGTTCTCGTACAAAGGTTTCATGACCATTTAGTTATTTCAAATAATCGGCGACGGCCTTAAGCGATCCAACGCTTTCTTGCGGCAAACATGGCAAAAAGCACCAGTATCAAATCAAAAACAAGTACGAGATAAAACAAGACTTTATCAGACATTCCCACGAGATCCAAGGCGCCAGAATAAACGGTATAACCTGTACTAATAAGCACCGCTAAAAAAGAAAAAATGGCCAAAGTGACGGCAAATTTCTTGCGCGCAAGCAACATAATACAGGAGAAAGTGCCTGCAAATACGGCTATGGCAAAATTGTACATATACCACGATGGGCGGTTATTGTACATGTCCAGTTGTTCTTGATTAAAGGTTTCTGTCATGAGTTGCGGCGCAACGGCTTCAGTTAAGAAGGCCAGAAGCCCCATGATATTCCATAAGAGAAGCAGCACGGCAACGATCCAGAACCAGACTGCTGGTTTTTTCTTGAATTTCATCGGTTCGATTGGTTTGGTTTACCTTAAAACTACAGAATTTTTTCAATTCACATCAACTGCAGTTTTTGGACGTTATAGCTTTGGCACTCTTTTCGCAGGTCAGGTTCTGTTATATTTGAAACTATCTATGAAATACCTTTTCACCATTTTACTCGCAAGCTTCTCTGTGGTAGCTGTGGCTCAAAATAAAGTCTCCATGAGCATTGACAAGCCACAAAGCTGTGGTGATGTACAGAATGAAACCATGACCTTTCTTGTAGATGGATCCCTGCAAAGCGCTGCCGTGGTAAAAAGAGAAGTATCCAGATTGAGTTCCTGCGGTCTTGACGAGTATGACATTCGGTTTTTTGGTCGTATTGAGTCGCTATCAACGCTACTTAAAAAGCTTACTAAGGACAAGCTTATCGACAACTTGACTTATGGAGATCTGCTTACCGGCATTAACGATATGAAGCAAACTGCCAACTATAAAGAGTTGAAGCAGATCGCGCTGCTAAGTCAAAAACTTGCTGAAACCAAAGGAGATATAAGAACCTGGGAAACGGACGTTCGTTTATTCCAAGAATTGGGAGCTTCACAACAGGTGATCGATAAAGTGTACAAATACTTGCGAGAATATCCAGAAAATGAATTGTCTTACCAGGAATTACTCATGAAGATTAGGAAGTAGCGGTCCAACAATTATATTTGACGCTTATCTTTTAACCAGTTTCATGTCAAATACATCTACTCGCTCATCTCGCTTGCCGCTTTTTACCACTTGCATTCTTTTCTTGTTTTTCATTTTAGGAACTCAAGCTCAACCTAAAGAAGGTCGGTTTATTGAGGGCTCCATCGGTTTTGGTCTAACTTCGCCTTACGAAGAGGCTATTGACGTGTTGGGAAATGGTTTTTTTGTCCAAGGAGAATACGTCATTGCCATGAAAAGTTGGTTCGGGATCAGACCTTATGTAGGCTTTGTGACCACCAAAACAGATCCAGAATCTTCTGATGACGCTGCATTAGGTTTCAAAGCAAACACCACGGCTTTATTGTTGGGCGGTAAAATTAGACTGGCAGCACCTATTCCTTATGTAGCTCCGTATTTTGAAGTAGGCTATGGGATGTCTATCGGTAAATTTGAAACGCTGACACGAACTTATGACATTGATAAAAGCGGTGTCGTAGGCCACATACCAGTGACACTAGGTCTAGCTCTTGGTAAAAATCACGAGGTTGAAGTCGAGTTTACCTACTTCTTTCAAAATTCTGTGGAACAATTTACTGGTGCTGCTGCTATAGGGTTAAGCTTTCCTATTGGCAATCCTTCAAACCAAAATTGATTCGGACAAAAGATCCTTTGTAGCTATCTTTAAAACTTGACCTATTTCAGACTTAAATTATGGTTTGCCGTTAGAGTAGCCTTCTTCTCTGCGGTGATTTCCTTTCCTACCATGGCAAGTGCTATGCCTCAAATAACGCTGGCAACATTTGCAACCTTTGGTATTCCTATCGGTATTCTCGCCTATCATTATTTCTATAAACCAGAGCGTTTTGTGTTCCAAAACCTAGGGATTAGAAAACGGGAATTGTACCTGTTTGCCTCTGTTTTTATTTGGATCATCACAATACCATTGGGGACATTAGTGACTTTGATATATGGATAGGCATACACTTCATATCAAAAACCTCCATCTTTCCTACGGTCGCAAAACGATTCTAGACCAGATCGATTTCAAACTAAAAACCGGTGAGATACACGGCTTGTTGGGTTTAAATGGTGCTGGAAAGTCGTCGCTCATGCAAAGCCTCTCTGGCAGTAACAAAAAAGCAGATTACCATGCGTTTGTTAACGAGCACTCGGTTGATTTGACCCAACAGCATCTGCAGCATGTAGCTTATTTACCGCAAGATCCGTTTGTGATGAAAGGAGTCAAAGTGACAGATGTAGTTCAATTTTGGTATCCAGATCACGAAGATCAAGACAAGATCCTCTACGAGCCCATGTTGCATTCCATACACCACAAAAAAGTGCGCATTCTCTCCATGGGCGAGCGCCGCTTTTTAGAGTTTTTACTGGTGTTCTATTTACCGCATCCATTCCTCATGCTGGACGAGCCGTTTTCTGGACTAGCGCCCTTACAAATCCAGCGTGTGCAAGAACTCATCAAAGAAAAAGGATCCCAAAAAGGAATCCTTATGTCTGATCATTACTATAAAAACATTCTACAAATCACCTCACACAACTGGATGTTACAACATGGGAAATTATCCTTGATAAAGACAGATGAGGTTGATAAAGTTTACCGCAAGAAATAATCAATCAGCCGTCACATATTTCTTAGGCGTCGTTCCATACTTCTTTTTAAAGGCACTAATAAAATGGCTGCCGGTACTATAACCTACTTTTAGACCAACTTCATTGACATTGTGCTGACCGCTGTCCAGCAACTGGCGTGCATATTCCAGTTTATGATCCAGCAAAAATCCATAAACCGTGTCGCCGTACACTTCCTTGAAACCTTCTTTAAGTTTCTTGAGCGACAAACCTATCTCCAATGCCAGATCTGATAGTGACGGAGGATCTGTCATGCGCTCGATGATGATATCTTTGGCCATCTTGATTTTGGCCATGTTTTTTTCATCCACGAGAAATGGGCAGGACTCTGTATCTGGATCGTCTTTAGTATTGAAATACAGCGAAAGCAATTCATAGGATTTACCCTTGAAATACAAACGCTTGATCGCGTCGTTCAAATTGTAATTCATCAATTGGTGCAGCGCCACAGCCATAGATGGTGATACCTTTCCATCCACATAATATTTTTTATCCCGATTTTCTGCACTTAAAAAGCTCACGTGATCTGCGTCTGGAGAGAACAACGAGTGAAATTTTTTGATGGAAACCAACACAACAATTACCCAGCTATTGGTCGATACATCGATGTTTACTGGTAAATCCCTGGTAGGATTGTACAACAAATAAGAATTTTGCTCTAGAAGCGGCAATTGATAACTGCCTTCGTTAAAAGCCAGCTGGACGTTACCTTTCAAACAGAAATGAAACTGTATAAAAGTACGGTCCACGGCATGCTCAAACCTCACATTTTCAGCGGTTTCATTCTTGATGCGCACCACTTGAAACCCATCTTCAATATGCGTTACTTCTGCAGCTCCTTTAGCGGTATTTTTCATTGTTCATTTTATTTGTAATGATTATAAATAGCATGCTTTCGCGAAAGCGTAACTTCCCAAAACCATTGTTAATAGTGATAATACACCATTTGACATCAAAATTAGCACATTGCGACGAAAATGAAACCTCTAGCGTTATTTTTAACGAAATGCTACCATTAATTTTGCGACTTATTGCAAAAGCAGTCCATGCCGCAAGTTTCGGGAAAATCTTATAAGTTCTATGCCATAGGCATCAGTTATCGCAAAGCCGATGCTGAGATGCGTGGTTCGTTCGCATTGAGCGATACCGGCATATCCAACTTATTGGAGCAGGCAAAAGAAGAAAAAATCCCATCACTTGCTGTCATTTCTACCTGTAACCGTACAGAGCTGTATGGATTTGCCCAGCATCCCAATGATTTAATCCAGCTACTTTGTGCCCATTCCCATGGGACCATGGAAGAGTTTGAGAAAGTGGCTTACATTCATGAGGAAGAGGCTGCAATCCAGCATCTATTTCAAGTAGGAACAGGTCTAGACAGTCAGATCTTAGGTGATTTTGAAATCATTGGACAGCTTAAGATGACTTTTAAAAAGTCCAAAAAATTGGGCTTGCTCAACGCCTATATGGAGCGTTTGATCAATGCGGTGATACAGGCCAGCAAACGCATCAAAACCGAAACCCAATTAAGCAGTGGTGCGACATCGGTTTCCTTTGCCAGCGTTCAATATATTTTGAATGAAGTAGAGCGCGCTCAAGAGAAGAAGATTTTGCTTTTTGGAACGGGAAAAATAGGCCGCAACACCTGTGAAAACCTGATCAAACACACACAGAACAAACAAATCACACTGATCAATCGTACCAAGGATCGCGCAGAGCGCATCGCTGGTAAGTTTGACCTGGTCGTGCGTGATTATGCACAGTTGGAAGAAGAAATCGCAGGAACAGATATTATGATTGTCGCTACTGGCGCACAAAACCCTACGGTTTCTAAAAATCTGATTGTTACGAATAGACCTTTGTTGCTATTGGATCTTTCCATACCACGCAACGTGGATCCTGATGTAAGCGAACTGGAAAATGTGACGCTCATTCATCTGGACGAGCTTTCTCAAATCACCGAAAGCACACTCCAAAACCGAGAGCATTTCATACCACAAGCGCAAGAAATCATTGCAGAGATCACGGCAGAGTTTGATGCCTGGCGCGAGTCTCGCAAATTTGCGCCTACCATGTTTGCCCTCAAGAATAAACTATCCTTACTCAAAGAGGCAGAAATCAAGAGCAACCGCACCAAAATCGACAACTTCAATCAAGAACAAGCCGATGTTCTTGCAGATCGTATCATTCAAAAAATTGCGGGTCATTTTGCTAACCATTTGCGCGATGAAGATGAAAACACACAGCAAGCCATTGAATTGCTCAACAAAGTCTTCAAACTAGACGCACAGACCATTGCGCATGACTAAACAGATACGCATAGGAACTCGCGATAGTGAGCTGGCCATGTGGCAAGCACGCACGGTTCAAAACGAACTGGAATCACGAGGTCATCAAACCCTACTTGTTCCCGTAAAATCCCAAGGCGACCTCAATCTTGACGAGCCGCTGTACGAGATGGGAATTACTGGCATCTTTACCAAAACACTGGATGTTGCTCTGGTTAAAGGTGAGATCGATATTGCCGTTCACAGTCTTAAGGACGTGCCTACACAGTTGCCGAAAGGCATGATCCAGGCAGCCGTCCTGGAACGCGCTGACCAGCGCGATATCTTGGTTTATAAATCGACCTTCAATCCTGACGATCACATGACCATCGCCACGGGTAGTTTGCGACGCAAGTCGCAGTGGCTCAACATGTATCCTTTGCACAAGGTGGTGGATTTGCGCGGTAATGTAAACACCAGGCTCGCAAAACTGCAAAACAATACCGACTGGCATGCCGCTATATTTGCCAAAGCTGGTCTGGAACGCATCAATATCCTCAAGAATTTGCGCGGTTCCTATGGTCTGGAATATTCACATCTAGATAGTTTTATACCAGCACCAGCGCAAGGTGCCATGATGGTAGCCGCGATGAAGGAAAACACAGATGTGGTAGATGCCGTGGCACAGCTCAACCATCTCGACACTCAAAAATGTGTGGATGTCGAGCGTTTCTTTTTGCGCCGTCTGGAAGGTGGTTGTACCGCGCCCATAGGTGCCTATGCGGTCATTAAACAAGGTAGATTGCATTTCACAGGCTGCTTGTTATCGCTGGATGGAAAACAACGCATTCAGACTACCGGTATCTCAGAAAGCCTGGACTGGCACGATCTGGAAGAGTTCGCTTTCGCGAAAGCGGAACACATCTTCAGCAATGGTGGTTTAAAATTGATGGCAGATATTAAGGAGAGTTTGAAGTAATATTCCTGTCACATTCTGCAACACTTGAAATAAGTAATTTTTGTTAAAGCTATTGTCACTTTTTAGCTTGTGAGAGCAAAATTCGCGGTAAAGTATTTTGAATATTAATCAATTATATACTTCACGATAAAACTAATCCGCTCATCTTCTATTCTTCTATTCTTCAGAACTACGATCAAGCTGGACAATAAATACGTTACCGCATGCCTAATACCTAATGCCTCATGCCTTTTATTATCTTAGCAATATGAATTGGTTAGACATTGCATTATTGATATTTCTATTGGTTGGATTCTGGAAAGGATACCTCAACGGCTTTTTTGTAGAATTGACTTCGCTTGTGGCTCTTGTAGCAGCCATTTACGGGTCCATTCACTTTTCTAATTATGCAGGCGACTGGCTCATGTCCCATACGGAATGGGATGATTCTACCATCACCATCGTGAGTTTTATCATCACGTTTGTGGTGATTATTCTGGTTGTGACCTATGTTGGTAAGCTTGTGACCAAGCTGGTCAAAACCGTCCAGCTCAGCTTTATAAATAAGATTGCTGGTGGCGCTTTTGGGTTGGTAAAACTAGCCTTTATCGCCAGTGTGATTTTGATGTTTGTCAACAGCGCTGCTGGTGAGATCCAAATCATCGACCGCGAGGTCAAGGAAGAAAGCTTGGTATATCCTTATGTTGAACCAGTGGCACCCTATTTACTTCCTAAAATTCTAGAACAAGCTGACGAACTGGATCGTAAGATAAGAGGAGAGACTGATGAAATCAAAGAGGATTCGTTAGTTATAGCCCAATTACTTTAAAATGAAAAAAGTGTATTTACTTACAGTTTTGGTTTATTCATTTGTCGTTACGTGTCAGGCTCAAGAAAGCAACCAAGGTAAGGTCGAAAAACTAAAGCCTCCTTTTGAAAATCAAGGTCAACAAGAAGATTATTGGGCACAAGAATTCTTCAACAAGCATTACATCAAAGTCGACTATAAGAAGTATCCCGATTCAATCAAAGTCTCAGATAATAATGTTTATGTATATGGTGAGAAGCAGTTTAAAGTGATAACATCAAATAATAACTTTAAATCTATTTTCATGCTTGGCTTGTTGTATCCACAATTAATTTATGGAAATATCAACAGCGCAATAAAGACAGCTTCTAAAATTGAAGCATTGACTGTCAACGAACAATTTTTTTACAAACTGAATAAGGGCGAAAACCTGACTATTTCGGAAATTGAAGAGCTTTCGTTTTTAAATCCAAATAATAACGTAAAGAGATTTCGATTTTGGCTATCTACTCAACACATGGCCAATCCTACAGTATACTTATTTGAATTAACTAATGAAAACGTAAAGGAACCGTCGAGTTTACAAGATTTTATTAGCGGTTCGAAACTGACATTTTTCAAAAGTGGCTGGTTGATCCTCTAGAAGTTACTGCAAATAAGGTAGTAAGAATATCAAACCTCATCAGGTCCAACCGTATCTGCAACGTTTTGCGACACCCAACCTACACATTCTTCATAGGTGTCAAATACATGATCATTGCTAATCAAATCTGGTATGATGTCAATGGCCTCCAGTCGGTAGCGTGGTTGTTCCTTCAAACCAGCAAGTAAAGGCGTAACACCTTGCTTGATCAATGCCTGTGAGACATCTTCAAACGCAAACAATCCTGATTGATCCATGAAAGGTACTTTTTCCATCCTTATGATCACGTGCGTGGCTTTGGGCGGAATGATTTGTGACATGGCCTGAAAGTCTTTGGTAGATCCAAAAAACAGTGGTCCATCCAGCTCTTTGATAAATACCTCTTCGCGTAGGTCCAATGGTACTAAGGAGTAATCCTCGTTGGTGTATTCATCCTTTCGCGAAAGCGTTTTTATTTTACTTTTTGCAGCATTTGCGTCTCCCATTTTTTTCATGAAAATCAAACTGGCAATGACCAGTCCTATTCCAACGGCATAAACCAGATCCCAAGTAACGGTCAAAATAAGCACGATAAACATGATGATGACATCGCTTTTAGGAATGGATCTCAGAGCTTTCAACCCTTTGTAATCCATAACGCCTATACCAACGGTAATCAATATTCCTGCTAGAACTGCATTGGGAATCTCGCTGGCAAAACTGCCTAAAGCGACCACAATAATGAGCAACAAAACTGCGGCAATCATTCCCGAGAGTTTTGTCCTACCACCAGAATTGATGTTCACAACGGTCCTGATCGTAGCACCAGCGCCTGGAATACCACCAAAAAGCGATGCGATACTGTTCCCTATTCCTTGACCTATCAATTCCTGGTTGGGGTTGTGTTGGGTTTTGGTCATATTGTCTGCAACAACGCTGGTAAGCAAAGAATCTATGGCGCCCAACAGGGAAAGCGTTAGTGCGGTGAAAATATAGGGTGAAACCTCTGCAAAACTGAAACCCGTGATGATCTCAAAATTGGGCATGGGAAAACCTGACGGAATCTCACCCAACTTCATCGCGTCCACATTCAAAAAGTACACGGCTCCAGAAACACCCAACAAGGCTATTAAAGTGGACGGAATGGCGGTAGTGATTTTCTTGAATCCAAAAATGATCACGATGGTAACGAGCGCAATGATTAACTCGGTCCAGTTGATATTTTGTATGGCTCGTGGTAAGGTTTTAATAGTACCTATGACGCCTTTACTGGAGCTTTGAGCTATGGATTTGGCTTCGGCAGCTATTTCCTCTTCGGTAATATTTTGGGCGCGTGCGATGGCCGATTGAAAGTCATCGATGACGAGTACGTCCTCATCGACCTCATCTGCTAGAATACCATTGAGAATGGATTCTTGAGCGACAGGCTCAAAGGTTCTCACGTATGCTTCATCTGCTCCTGCATTGTAACCTATAGCTGGCAGAATTTGGGTAATCAAAATGATCACACCTATTCCCGTCATAAATCCAGAAACTACTGGATATGGAATGTATTTGATGTATTTACCCAGCTTGAGCGCTCCCAAACTTACCTGGAAAATTCCTGCCATAAGAAAGACGGCAAGTATTGCTGGTAAGGCATTCTCAATACTGCCTTCGTTCACTTGCAGTATTCCCGCAATAACCACCATGCTTACGGCAGTCATGGGCGCTGTAGGCCCAGAAATCTGCGTGTTGGTGCCTCCAAAAAGTGATGCAAAAAAACCGATGAATATAGCACCATACAAACCGGCTACCGCACCCAATCCAGACTGAACACCAAAGGCAAGCGCCAGCGGCAAGGCAACGATTCCAGCGGTTAGACCTCCAAAAAGATCTCCTTTAATATGACTAAATAGCTTCATGAATTAAGAAGATTTAAAACAGGTTTGTGTGAATAGAATTAAGATATGTTCCTTTGATTATCAGTAAGATGCAGTTTCTCCTGCTCAAAGAACTGAAAGTAATTTTCAGGATCTTTTAAAGTACCGCGTTCAGAGACAAGAGTAATATTAATATTACGATTTATGGCTTTTTGCTTAAAGTCCTGTAATATTTCAATGATATCGTAGTCCATGTACGTGGTCTTTGTGATATTAAGCTCTAGCTGAGTTCCTTCTGGAAGTTCTTCGAGCTCTCTTTTAATAGCAGCTTTATTGAAGAATGTGACCTCTTCTGCTAGCGTCATTTTTAATCTGGGACCGCCTTGATCAGGATCTTCTTTGTGCAGGAAGTGGCTGTTCTTATAACTTTGATATAAGGTCATGACAATTCCCAGAGCTAACCCAACGCCTATTCCCCAAAGCAAATCCTTAAATACAATAATTATAACTGTAACTATAAAGGGTACGAATTGTTTTAAACCAGCATCCCACATAGCCTTGAATGTGGATGGCTTTGCAAGTTTATAACCCACAATAAATAAGATCGCAGCAAGAACTGATAGTGGTATCATATTCAACACCACAGGAATGAGTACTACACATATCAATAAAAGAAAACCGTGAATAATCGCACTCATTTTGGTCTTCCCTCCAGATTGTATATTGGCACTACTTCTCACAATTACCTGAGTAATGGGAATACCACCTATCAATCCAGATAGAATGTTTCCGGTGCCCTGCGCATACAATTCGCGGTTTGTAGGTGTGATTCTTTTTTCTGGATCTAATTTATCAGTTGCTTCTACACATAACAAGGTTTCTAGACTTGCTACGAGCGCAATGGTAAAACCAGTGATCCAGACTTCTGGCATGCCTATCACACTAAAGTCTGGAAAGGTAAATTGACCTATAAAAGAGTTAATACCATCAGGAATAGGAACATTTACTAAGTGTAAACTAGATATCTCTAACGATGTTCCGGTAGTCAACACGTAGAAGATGATTCCCAAAACTACCGCTACTAATGGTCCTTGAATCAACGTAAAAAATTTACCTTTTTTGGACAACACATTAGACCATAGGATCAAAGTCAACAATGCAATCACCGCTATCAAGGTGCTTCCCCAACCTATGCTGTCGGTTATATTGAAAATTTCAGTAATCGTGTTCTCACCATCAGGCTGATTGAATCTAAAATCGCCTTCTGGATCCTTGTCAACTCCAAAAAAGTGCGGAATTTGCTTCAGTATAATGATGATACCGATTCCCGTAAGCATTCCCTTGATTACTGAAGACGGAAAATAATACCCAATGACACCAGCGCGCGCGATACCAAAAACAATCTGAATCACACCACCCAATACCACGGCAACAAGAAACTTCTCATAGCCCAATGAGGCAATGGCAGCCAAAACAATGGCAGCAAGACCAGCAGCTGGTCCACTGACACCTACTTGCGAGCCGCTAATAGCTCCAACTACAATACCACCTATGATACCAGCAATCAATCCAGCAAATGGAGGCGCGTCACTCGCAACTGCAATACCTAAACAAAGCGGCAATGCCACAAAGAAAACGACGATACTGGCAGGAATATCCTTGGCAAGATGTTTAAACATAGAGGAAGCTTTAAGAAATAATAGTAATACTATTAGGCAATATCCTAAAATTTTTTAGGAATTCTTAAAGATCGGTTAAGAAAAGAAGAAAAACTTAAGAAGTGACTACAACTTTTTCAAGTCTGTAGACGGTAGCCAGGCTCGAGATCCATTGGCCACCTCGATGTGAGTCCAACCTTCATATTCCTCCAGCACTGTTACCTTAGTGCCTTCATGAATGGTAAAACTCGCCGTCGCGCTGTCTTTGGGCTCTGTTCTGGTGATGGTTTCTTGAGAATAGATAATGGCTTGCTCATTATCTTCCATCAAATTCTGTGAATAATTAGCCGCTACAATCGACAGCGTCATGAGGATTAATCCAATCAAGGCCAAGGTAAAAAACAAACGTTTCTTGCCTGTGGTCATCGCATAATGATAAAGTAGGAACATCAAAATCGTTACTAATGCGAGCATGATGCTTACATAAGCCCAATTGTCGACAGATAATGATCCCGCAAGATTATTGAGAAATTCCTGTACTGGATTCTTTGCTGCATCTTCCACTGCATCCACTCGCAATTGCTCTGCAAACTTCAAGTTATTCTTGAAATCCTTATTGGAGGGCTCCATCTGCAACGCCTTTTCATAATTGTAGATCGCAGGACCTACCTGATTGAGCTTATAATAGGAATTACCAAGGTTGAAATACACCTCTGCGCTGTGCTGGCCCGATTGCAATATGGATTCATAGGCATCGATGGCTTCTTGATAATTTTCTGCAGTGTAGGATGAGTTCGCTTTCGCGAAAGCGGAATCACCATCAACACCATTACTATTCTGTGCCATGGTCACCTGCATCAAACCCACAAAAAATATGTACATCCAGAATCTCATCGCCCTAATTTATTTGTTTGTCCAATTGATTGATCACCTTGCTCGCCTTGTCATAATCCTGCTGCATTCCTGTTGCGGTTGATGGCGCGTATCGTGCCATTTCTGCCGCAGAAAGCAACGAGATAAACTCTACCCGAACGTCGTCCTGTACGCGTCGCTGTTGTAGCAATTCGTCCACGCGCTGCTTGGTCATTTCGGCGGTGGTGATCTTGAGTTTTGACTTCAAGAAGTTGTGCAGCGCGCGTTCCAGACTTTCATAGAACAACTCTGCATTTCCTATATTTCTACGAGCCTCAGACAGGTATTTCTTGCTCAGCTTATTGGCCGTTTTAACTTTTCTTCCCTGTACGTCAGATTCCAATACCTCACGTCTTTTCTTAAACAACAGCACCACCGGAATAAGCAAAAACAGACCGCCCAACACCGCCCAATATACCGTTGTGCCGAAAAAGCGTTCCTGCTCGATCGATTCCAGCACCGTATTTGTTTTGATAAAAGCAAAGGTGTCGCCAGCACTTAAAACGTTAGTCCCACCAGTGCTATTTGCAGTCACCGCTGGACCGCTTACTTCAATACGGTTCTCGCCACTATTGATGGTTTTGTATCTACCAACCGCTGGATCAAAATAGCTGAACTCAACATCTGGCAAGGTGAACGTACCTCCAGATTGTGGCACGATCGTATAATTATCAGCGATGCTACCGCGTACGCCGCTGTATGTGGTTTGGGTTTTATCGACACGTTCTGGTTCATATACTTCCAGTTGTGCGGGAACGTCCAGTTTAGGCAACTGCATGAGTTGCAAATTACCAGTTCCTTTGACCTCAACACTAGCCACTAGGCTTTCACCAGACTCCAGCTGTGCGCGAGTCAAATTCACTCCAAAATCAAATTGCCCAACTGAACCTGTAAAACTCGCTGGTCGTCCTTCTTGCGGTAAGTCTTTGACATTGATGGCGCGTGCTCCAGCAGTCACACGCAACTTCTCGGTCGTCATAAAGGACCTTCCAAAGAAATCTCGCCTACCGGATGGCACCTGGACATTCACATCCAACACCAGCGGCTCGATGGTCAATCGTCCCGTTTTCTGCGGATATAAAATGGCTTCTCTCAAGACCAAATACCTATATTCCTGGCCCTGATACGTGCCGGTACGCACCTGCTGGTCACGATTATCAATATTCTGTGACCAAAAATCGGCATACTTGGGACTATCGGTTTCTGTCCAGCCGTTGATTCCAGAATTGTTGGACACGTATAGTTTATAGACCACTCTAATGGCTTCATTCAAGTAAGGTGATGCGTTGGAAACCTCAGCCACCAAATGGATGTTTTGTTCTGCTATTTCACGAACAGGCTCATTTCCTGTAGTTTCTCTGGGTTCTTCAATAGCCTTGGTAACGCTTACGGAAAACGGTGCGGTAGAAAATTCCTCACCTTTATAATTCATGGTAGCTGCACCTATGGTTTTGGTGCCTGTACTTTCTGGTGCGAGAATGTAGGTATAGGATTTTGTAAAGGTTCCTTTCCCATTGACGTAGCTTTGGGAAATTCCCTGGATAGGACCACTGGCCACTCTAAATCCAGCAAAGTTGGGTGGCGAGAAACTGTCGCCGTCCACGTTCATTTTAAATTCAACTCGCAACCTTTCATTTAACGCAATAGCATCTCGAGTCGCCGTTCCCGTAAAGGAAACCTGCGCTTGCACCGTAGCTGCTATCAACCATAATAATAGAAATGCTAGTCTTTTCATTTACCAGTCCTTCTCTGTTTTTTTCTTGGTTCCTTTTACTTTTTGAGCATTGATCTTGTCTTGGATCTTTTGCTCTTCATTATTCATGGCTTCAAGAATTTGGCGTATTTGCTGTGGCGTCATTTGACCTTCCACACGTTGCTGCGGCTGTTTGCCTTCTTGCTCCTTAGGCTTGCCGTCGCCGTCTTTTCCTTCTTGGTTCTCACCTTTGGGGTCGTCCTTGCCTTCTCCTTGATCGCCTTTATCCTTGTCGCCTTCTTTTTCTTTATCTCCTTCATTATCGCCACCAGACTTATCGTCTTGATCGCCGTCCTTGTTGTCGTTCTGGTCCTCGTTATCGCCTTTGTCCTTCTTGTCCTGATCATCGCCACCGCCGCCGCCACCTTGCTTTTCTTCTTCCTGTTTGGCAAGTGCTAGATTGTAGCGGGTCTCATCGTCTGTTGGGTCGTTTCTTAAGGCATTTTTATAGGCTTCTACCGCTTCTGAGAAGCGCTTGTTCTCCATAAAAGTGTTGCCCAGGTTGTGAAACGCCTTGTGTTTTTCGGCTTTGGTTTTGGCCGTTGTAGCCGCTGTGGTATAATTCTCTGCTGCGTTGTAACCTTTTTTGTTTTTGTAGTAAAGGTTGCCCAGATTATAGGAAGCCTCAGTACTTTCAGGTTGCAATGCTTTGGCCTTACGGTAGGATGCTTCTGCTTTTGAGAAATTATTGTCTGCGGCATAGTCAACACCTTGTGCCATCGCAGATTCATAAGCTGTGTTATCAGGTTGTTGTGATTGCGCTTTCGCGAAAGCGAAACACATCAAAAACATCCCTAATAAGCCAATATATTGTTTCACATTATTCATTGAATAAATTTAGTTTTTTGATCCAGCCCGTTTTGCGGTTGGTGTAGATCATCTCCAGCACCAAAAAGAACAAACCGATGCCTAAAAACCACTGGAATTGCGAGGCAAAATCTGCATATTGTTGGGACTCAAAAGCCACTTTATCAATACCCGAGAGCTCGTCCTGCAATGCCTCAATAGCATCTGCAGTAATCGTACCATCGATGTAAACGCCATTGCCGGCGTCTGCGATTTCTGACAAAGTTTCAGTATTGAGTTTTGTGATGACGGTGTTGCCATCGTTGTCCTTTTTGAAAGACTGCGTGACGCCGTTGCGCTTGATGGGAATGGTGCCTCCTTTTTCTGTACCAACACCTATGGTGATGATGCGCACGCCGTTGTCTGCAGCGTCCTCGGCCATACTAATCGCCTCGCCTTCATGGTCCTCACCATCGCTGATGATAACGAGCACTTTAGCGGCTTCACTGTTGTCGCCATAGTAGCTTTCTGCCAGCTGTATCGCCTCTGCAATGGCGGTTCCTTGACTGGAAATAAGGTCTGTGTTGAGTGCTTGCAGGAACATTTTGGCACTTCCATAATCGGTCGTGATGGGTAGTTGCGGTACGGCACTACCGGCATAAGCGATCAAACCAATTCTATCACTCGCCAGGCTATTTAAAATCTGGGTGACGAGTTGCTGGGATTTTTGCAAGCGGTTGGGTGCGATATCTTCGGCCAACATAGACTTAGAAACGTCCACGGCAAAAACGATGTCCACACCTTCACGATCGACGGTTTCTAGTTTGGTTCCAGCCTTAGGATTGACCAGTGCGATTGTGATGAACAAAATCGCCACACAAACAGTTACCAATTTCAAAATAGGCTTGAACCAAGATCGATCTGGAATCAAATGATCCAGCATCGCTTTCTCAGCAAACTTGCGCTGCGCTCGAACTTTCCAAAACGAAAGTCCCAAGAATAGCAGCACAATCACTGGGATTGCGAGGAGTAACCAGAGGTATATTTTTTGTTCTAGGATCATTTAGTCTATTCAATAACAAATTTCACATTCACATCAGATGAAAATTTGATTTTTTCAAAATCAATCATAATAGGCTCACTTGCACGACTACCGTAAATACTAGATGCGCCTCTTATTTGTATGCCTGATACTTTACCCTGTAATGCACTTGAAACAGAACTTGCATCTGAAATAAAAATTGCTTTTCCAACCTTTTGATTCAGAGGTTTGACCATACTTTCTGCATTCTGTTTTGCCTTCAAAATCGCTTTTGATTTTAAATCAAATAGTAACTCGTTTTCTTTAGAGTATGAAGTTTTAAAAATCGAAACATTGGAAATACCTTCTTGTTCCAGTCCTACGAGAACCTTTCCCGCAGTAACAGCGTCGGCGACTATCAAAGAATACATTTTAGTTTTTAGAACCTTCCTATCGCTCAAAAAATACTTTTTGAAATCGCTACTATAATCCAATAGTGATAAATTTTTCTCTGTATCAATATTTAAAGATTTCAAGACTCTTTGCAGTGTGTTTTCCAGTTCTTCTGTTGATTTTCGATTTCGATTATCATCCTCATCCAAAACTATGGATATATAAATCTCATCTGGAACAATCAAAGTATCGACTGTTGCTTGAGTTTCAATGTAAGGTTGATCGATAAAGTTTTTTGATTGCGCACTAAGCGAAATTGTCGTCGATAATAAAAGTAATGAGAGTAAGTATTTCATCCTATGCTTTTGTTTTAATTGAACTGTTCTCGACTATCGCTCGAACTGACATTTTCTTTTTTCTTGCTTCTCGTTTCTTGCCTACTTTTAAGCCGCTGTCCTAAACAACGTATACCTCAACAACAATTCCAGTCCCAATAATCCCAAGGCGATCAACACCAATGGCCTGAACATCTCCTGCACATTATAAAACTTGAATTCTTCAATCTCTGTTTTTTCCAGCTGGTCGATCTCTTCATAGATTTCTTCCAGTTTGCTGTTATTGGTCGCTCGATAGTATTTCCCGCCGGTATCTGCTGCGATTTGTTTCATAAGCGCCTCATCAATTTCTACAGGTGCCATGGCAAACCTAAAAGCACCTGTACGCTGGTCTTGACCTACTGGCGACATAGCGTTGCCGTTGGTTCCTATTCCTATGGTGTAGACTTTAATGCCAAATTCAATCGCGAGTTCTGTAGCGATTTTGGGGTCTATGAATCCGCTATTGTTGACACCATCGGTCATTAAAATGATCACTTTACTGTCACTGGTGCTTTCTTTCAATCGGTTGACCGATGTGGCGAGTCCCATTCCAATAGCAGTACCGTTTTCCAAAACATTACTGTACTCGATGCTTTCCACGGCGCGCAGCGTGATACTTTGGTCTGTGGTGATGGGTGTTTTGGTATAGCTTTCTGCAGCATACACTACAACGCCTATTCTATCGCTGGGTCGTCCTTCTATAAAATCCAGTGCTACTCGTTTTGTGGCTTCCAGTCGGTCGGGTTTGAAATCGCGAGCCAACATACTCGCACTTACATCGACCGCGAGGACGATATCGATACCTTCAGTAGAGCTTGTTTTTGTATTGACATCTGTGGTTTGTGGTCGTGCCAAGCCTACAATGATAAATGCCAAGGCCAACAGTCGCAACACCAGCAATAACGGTCGCAATCGCGCCAAAAACGAATCAGATCCTTCAAAACCTTTAAGTGATGAGATGCGCACATCTGCATTTTGCTTTTTGCCTTGCCAGATGTAATAGGCGATGATCAACGGCAACAGCAGCAACAGCCAGAAAAATTCTGGGTCCACAAACTCCATCTTATTCCACCATTGTATCATTCTTGATCTTTTTTAGCGGGTTGTGGTTTGTTCAATTGTATCGAGCTAATGATTTGCTCGCGCAGCAATCTGCCATATTCCTGTTCTGGAGATTTGGCTTCAAGATCTGCCGTGCTTATGATGATGGCTTGTACCGCATTGCCATTCAAGTAAATAAAGGCTTCATACTTGAATTCATCACCATCGCGATCATAGCTTCCTTCTACTTTAGTTCCCTTCACGCCATTGCGTTCGATCTCTTCATCCAGCGTGGTGATATTGGTGGCACCAACTTGCTCCAGTTCCTTCAATAATGGTGAAATCATGACGGATGCACCAACCTCAGCTCCTTTTTTAGCCGACTCTTCATCCAGCTGCAAGGTCGCGACCATGACATAAAAATCATCTTCCAAATCACCGGCAGTAAAGGCATTCAAGGCATTCGCAGATTCTGCCGGAATTAATTCACTGGCAAAATCAATGTCACGTTCCAAAATAACAGGCGTGGTAATCGTCACTTCTGGAATACCGTATTGGCTAGTGTAGCGTTCGCCTTCATAATATTCACGCAACTCATTCCCAAAAATCTGATCCTTGACGTTGTCGTACCCAACAATCACGATCCAGGCTGCGATCGCGATCGCCAGTCCTAGAACCACACCAGCCACATACATCAGTATTTTGCGTATTCTCGCCTTGCGTGCCTGTTCCTTGCGGTACTTGACATCCAGCAACAATTCTTCCTCGCTAGGTGGCGGCAACACTTGATGGATGTTATAGATAATATCGTTGATCGCCTCACGATCTTCTTTAGCACTGATGCCATCGCCAGACATTCCCGCAAACTTGATCAAATCTGCTTTTTGGAGGACCGCTTCCAGTCGTTGCTTGGTTTTATCGGTAATGGACACGCCTTTGGCAGCGGTTTCTCTTTCAATGTTTTGGATCAGCTCTGCCGTGGTGCTCTCCATGGCATGACCATAGACTTTGTTGTCAATATAGCGGCGTACGATGTAGGATAGCTCTGTGTAGTATGCTTTCCATGCACGATCTTCGACCAGATTGCTTTCGGCCAGCTTGTTCAAACGGTATTTTGACCACTCATAAGGTGGTAGCGTTTGCTCGTAAGTTTTTTGAGTTCGCTTTCGCGAAAGCCACCAAAACAAAATCCCCAATGGTATCCACAATAGCAATAATAGCAAGCCTTTCCAGTTGAATGGTCGCTCGTATTCATTCTCAATATCGGGTTTGATGTCATACATGCCTTGCACGGTCGTATCGGTTTGCACCTCGCGCACTTTGACCAAAAGGCTGTCTGTAAAACGCTCCTTGTTGTTGATGAACAACTTGAGACGCGGCACGTAGTAATCACCGCTGTCAAACTGCGTGATGCCGTACTGTTTGAACAATCTGTATGTATCATTCTCGCGAATCGTATCCACCGGATAATCCTCAATCACTTCCAGCGCGCCCATAGCTTTCTGGATAGGGAAAATGATCAGGTCCTGTGGCGTGGCGTCCACCGTGATCTGTAGCTTGATTTCTTCACCCATCATGATGGAATCACGATCCACTTTTGTGGTAACGCTATTGAAAGTTTGCGCTATTACTGGAATAGCGGCTAGAAAACATAAAATGTAGGATATCTGTCTGATCATCTTCTTTTAAAGTATCCCAATAATTTTGTGGTGTAATTATCTCTGGTTTCTAAATCGATGGCGCCGGCATCTGCCTTAGTAAAAGCGGTTTTGAAATAGGCGGCGTTTTCTTTGTGATAGGCCGCATATTTGGTACGTACCGCTCGCGAACTGGTGTTGATAATGCGTTGCTTGCCCGTTTCCTGATCCACAAAAGGCACCAACCCCATCGATGGAATTTCTTCTTCACGCTTGTCAAAAACGCGAATTCCCGTCACGTCGTGTTTGCGCCCAACAATCTGCAACGCCTTTTGATAGCCGGTGCTCATAAAATCTGACATCACAAACACAATGGCTTTTTTCTTTAAGACACCACCTAGATACTCCATGGCGGCACCTATGTCTGTGGTATTGTTTTGTGGTTTGTATTCCAGCAGCTCGCGTATGATTCTCAAGATGTGAAACTTCCCTTTTTTAGGCGGAATGAACAGTTCCACCTGATCAGAAAACAGAAGCAAACCTACTTTATCGTTGTTCTGCAAGGCGCTAAAGGCCAGTGTTGCGCTGATCTCGGTAATGATTTCACGCTTTAACTGTTCCTGCGTACCGAATAAGGTTGAGCCACTCACATCTGCCACCAGCATCAACGTGAGCTCACGCTCTTCTTCAAAAACCTTTACAAAAGGCTCTGAATATCTCGCCGTCACGTTCCAGTCGATGTTACGTACATCATCACCATACTGATATTGACGCACTTCACTAAAGGTCATCCCACGACCCTTGAAGGCGCTGTGGTATTCACCTCCAAAAACGGCATCGCTCAACCGCCGAGTCTTGATCTCGATCTTGCGTACTTTTTTAAGAAGTTCTTTAGTGTCCATTGCTCGCTGCGCTCGCAGTATTTAGTAATTTGTACTTAGTATTTAGACTCTTTTACTGCTCGCTTTGCTTCGCAGATTTTTTTGAATTGTCATTCCGTATTTATTGCGGAATCGCTTAATTCATTAAATAATGTTCGTTGAGAATTTCAGTTTGACGTTAAGCTTTTTTGTAAACCGCTTCTCGACTGTCGCTCGAAGTGTTTCAAAGCATTTTTGGAATTTGGGATATGACATTTGGAGCTTGGAATTTGAAAACTCTGAACCCATAACTCCGCACTCATAACTAGATTAAGGTACCTCAATCGTATTCACGATCTTGTTCACGATATCTTCTGTGGTGTAGTTCTCTGCTTCGGCCTCGTAGGTGATGCCTATACGGTGACGTAATACATCTAGAACAACAGCGCGTACGTCTTCTGGGATGACATAACCACGTCTTTTGATAAAGGCATAACATTTTGCCGACTTTGCCAAACTAATAGATCCACGTGGTGATGCACCAAAGCTGATCAACGGCTTCAAATCGGGTAGGTTGTATTTTTCAGGATAACGGGTTGCGAAGACAATATCAAGAATGTATTTCTCGATCTTCTCATCCATGTAAACCATTTCCACCGCTTCCTGAGCGCGTAAAATTTGCTCTGGCGTCACTACTGGATTAGGTTTTGGGAATTCTTTCTTGAGATTGGCCCGCATGATGAACTGCTCGTCTGCAATGGTTGGATAATCAATCACGGTCTTGAGCATGAAACGGTCCATTTGCGCTTCAGGTAATGGATAGGTTCCTTCTTGATCCACTGGGTTTTGCGTTGCCATTACCAGGAATGGTTTCTCTAACGGGAACGTCGTGTCGCCTATGGTGACCTGCTTTTCCTGCATCGCCTCTAGGAGTGCAGACTGTACTTTGGCCGGTGCACGGTTGATCTCATCTGCGAGAACAAAGTTGGCAAAAATGGGTCCTTTACGTATAGAGAAATCGGCGTCCTTCATGTTGTAGATCAAGGTTCCCACAACGTCTGCCGGCAACAGGTCTGGTGTGAACTGTATTCTTGAAAAACTGGCGCTCACGGCTTGAGATAGCGTGGTGATGGCCAGTGTTTTGGCAAGTCCTGGAACACCTTCCAGCAATATGTGACCACGTCCCAGCAACCCTATCAACAAACGGTCGATCATGTACTGCTGTCCCACGATTACCTTATTCATCTCTGCCACAAGCGGCGCTATAAATGCACTTTCTGCCTGGACTTTGTCATTGATACTGGCAATATCTACTGCCGTATTCTCTTGATTCATATGTTCCACTTTTATAATCGTTTCAACTCCTAAAAATACTTTTTCTTGTACGGTTGCTCCCTAAAATGGGCATAAAATTAAAAATCACTTACAGATCTAACAACCTATAAATGAAGTCCCTTTAAAGCAGCGACCAGCGGTGCGCGATATGTCCCATGCCATGTGGTTCATGGCATAGATGGCGCTGTTATGGATGTTCTCTTTTGCACTTCGACACTTTGACCAGCGCAGCGCAGGCGGCGCTCAGTGTGAACTGACTTTTGCTTATTCCGCTTTCGCGAAAGCGAACCCATTCACCATCTTCAAACCTTCACTCGTACGGCAGTTGGACAAAAAATCATGCCAAAAGTTTAAGCCGTCACCACTGCAATCGCATTCTTTTTACCTTTACAAAAAACGAGTCATGAAAACTGTATTGATTACTGGCGCCACGAGCGGTATAGGGCTGGCCACTGCCCAACTACTGGCCCAAAACAATTACCGACTGATCCTATGTGGTCGCAACGCTGAAAAATTGGCAGAGCTTGAAAAGGAACTGGGTGCTCAAACCAATGTCACCACGCTGGAATTTGACGTACGTGATAAAGAAGTTGTGGCAGAGAAGATCAAAAACCTGCCAGCAGATTTTGCCACGATCGATGTATTGATCAACAATGCGGGAAATGCCCATGGATTAGACCCTATTCATGAAGGCAGCATTGAAGATTGGGATGCGATGATGGATATTAATGTGAAGGGTTTGCTATACGTGAGCCATGCTGTGATTCCACAAATGAAGGAGCGCAAATCTGGCCAAGTGATCAATATTGGGTCCACGGCTGGTAAAGAAGTATATCCCAATGGTACGGTCTATTGCGGTAGTAAACACGCAGTAGATGCTATTACTACTGGAATGCGCATGGACCTAAATCCCTATTCCATACGCGTAGGCGCTGTGAATCCAGGATTGGTGCATACCAATTTTAGCGAAGTGCGATTCAAAGGAGATTCTGAGCGCGCCGAGAAGGTGTACCAAGGTTTCCAACCCTTGTTGCCTGAAGACATTGCAGATGTACTCCATTTTGCGATAAGCAGACCACCACACGTCAATATTGCCGATTTGACCGTGATGTGTACTGCACAGGCGAGCAGTAAGGTCTTGAACAAGGATTGATGTTTTGATGGGTTGATTTGATAACGTATTGATTAAGGTATGTGGCAACTCCAGCTAGAGTGGAATGAGAACAAAAAGCACGGCCAAGCATTGAAGTTTAACGTATGAAAAAGCTAGTCCTTTTCTTAAGCGTCATCCTGACGGTATCCTGCCAGCAGGAATTGGAACCCAATGTTGAGAACATCAATTCGATTTTTGACACTCAGGATTTTCAAATCAGGTTCACGTTAGCTAACGGCGATGAATACCGCATGGGGTTTTTGAATAATGAGATGGCGTTTTTTAGTCCTAAGGAAACCATAAGACGTGAGCTTTCTTATGAAGATGCGCGGTTGATCAATACCTTTGTGGCTTCGGCTACGCTCAGCTACCTTGAAACCGTAAAAAAAAGTAATGATAAAAACGCGACGGCTGAGCGGAGTCGAAGCCAAAGCAACCGGATCGAAATCTATAACGACAGTAAAAAAGTAGTTTTTGAAACACCCGACTATGACGCTGATTTTGAAGAACTACTCACACAATTAAAACTACCCTATGTATCCACTGAGAAGAAATAGAAGATTACGTACAAGTGAAGCCATCAGGTCGTTAGTGCGTGAGACCACCATCAAACCTAGTGACTTTATCGTGCCGTTGTTTGTCGTGGAAGGAAAAGGAATACAGGAAGAGATTGCGAGCATGCCTAACTATTATAGGTTCAGTCTGGATTTGCTGGCAGATGAAGTTCGCCTGCTGTGGAAGATGGGATTGAAAAGCGTCTTACTTTTTGTCAAAGTGCCAGATAACCTGAAAGACAACAAAGGCACCGAAGCCTTGAACAAAGATGGATTGATGCAACGCGCCATCAAAACCGTCAAAGATGCCGCTCCAGATATGTACGTGATGACTGATGTTGCACTGGATCCTTATTCCAGCTACGGTCATGACGGTATCGTGGAAAATGGCAAGATCATCAACGATGCCACGAGTGAAGTTCTAGCACAAATGAGCGTTTCCCACGCACAAGCTGGCGCAGACATGGTCGCACCCAGCGATATGATGGACGGCCGCATTCTTTATATTAGAGAAGCCCTAGAAGAAAACGGTTTTGTCGATACCGGCATCATGAGCTACAGTGCCAAATATGCCAGTGCATTTTATGGCCCATTTAGAGATGCGCTGGACAGCGCGCCAGGTTTTGGCGACAAGAAAACCTATCAAATGGATCCTGCCAATAGATCTGAAGCCATCAAAGAATCCCTAATGGACATCGATGAAGGTGCTGACATTCTTATGGTAAAACCTGGATTGTGTTACTTGGACATCGTTCGCGATCTTCGCAATGAGATTGAATTGCCTATCGCCGTGTATCAAGTAAGTGGCGAGTACGCCATGCTTAAAGCCGCTGCAGAAAAAGGCTGGCTGGACCACGATGCCGTCATGATGGAACAGGTCACCGCCATCAAACGCGCTGGCGCTGATTTGATCGCTAGTTATTTTGCTAAGGATGTGGTGGGGTTGATTTCCTAACAGAAAAAACAATCGATCTTCAATCATTATATTTCATCAATCCATCCAACTTCATACTTCATCACTCCGCTATCAGAAGCTTTCTCATAGAAGTACATCTTAAGGCTTGATATTTTTAAGCCTAGATGAATGATTCGTAGAATTCTAAAATGGAGATGCAGTTGTTATATTGTTTGGATTACCTCCATATACACTTTTAAATTTCAATTCATTTTCACTAACATTAACTAGCTCTATACAGGATTTTTCAGATATGAGATATTTCCCTCCTATTGAGCTACCTACATTATTTTCATTAAACCCATTTGGAGAGCAATCGTTTAAAGTAGTGGAGAAATAGTATTTTCGTTCACCTATGAGCTCACCATTAAGATGAACAATTATGGCGGTGTCCGTAAACTTAATTTTATAAACAGTTTCCGCTCCAAAACCATCAATCTTCCAATCGTTAGAAGTTAAAATCTCTTTAGCATTAAGTGGTACTGATTGTGCTGCACAACTAAAGCTGACCATTAAGACAAAGAATATATTTAATATTTGTTTTTTTTTCATAACCTATAATTGTTTTAATATTTTATTTTACTCCGGTAATCGTACCTCCATAACTATAATCATTAGGAAAGCTTGATGGTGGTGCTTCTCTAAGAGTTCCTGCTAAGGGATCCATAAATATATAATCTCCATTTGGATGATAACCCACGATAGTAACCATATGACCATCAATAGCAATACTACCATCAGCTCCTACAGTTCTAGATAATTCGATATTAGTTATATAAGGGTTTCCAGCATCAATAGCTTCTTTTACGCCAATAAACGGGCCAGTTGTTAAAAATTGAGAGACAAGTATAGATACTTTATCATAAGGCACTCCTTCTAAAGCTATGATTATTTTAAATGTATTTAAAAACCAATTATCAATCTCGTTTTGATTAGTATCTCCTCCTAATGCATTTGCAACATACTCTATTGTGGAACTCACACAGGTAGCACCAACTTGTTTAGACATAGTTATTGGTATATCAGGTAATACAAATACGTCATCATCATTCGGAACATAAGGATCACCTCCTGGGGTATTGTTTGCACTGCCGATAAAAATATCATTTCCATGATACTCAATTGGGTCTGGCAAATCGTCCCCAGCATTATAACAACTACCACTGCCGTCAGAAAAACTATGTGGATCACTCTCACAGGTTGGATTAGGCATAGGCCCAGTATTATTACCTGATACTGGGATTCCAGTTCCTAGTCCAACATCTGGCTCATTTGTTGGATTATCTTCACCGGAATTTGAAGAACTATCAGAGCCGTCTTGATTTGCACCGCCTCCAGGTTTAGGTAAGCCATCATCAAGAGTCAATGGATCATTAGTACAAACTGTCGCAAGAACGGTAGTCATAAGTCCTAAATTTTTACAGTTTGGGCCAGCTTCATGATAAACGTCATTCTTGCCATCTTCTGTCCATCTGCAGTAGGTAACATATGTTTCAACACATACCAAAGTCTTAGCAAACAGATCGGGACCGCTATTAACTGATTGTAAAGTCACGTCTCCTGAAAACGGAACGTCTTGCTGAATTTTAAGTTGATCGAAATATTCTTCTGTTCCTTCATATCTTAATATAAAGGAATCTGTCAGTAAGTCATCTGTATAGGTCAATACCAGGTTTGAGAATTGACGATTATTTTCTCGCTCTTGAACAATTGGCAACGTATATGTGGTAGTACTGCCTACCGTTGCAACCTTAACATCATAATCTCCAAAAAATTGAAAACCTAGTACACCAGATGATGACGACCCACTTTTTGCAGAAATTCTTTCTGTCAAATGATTCAATTCTTGCTTTAAATGAGGAAGTTCATTAACCTGCACGGTTTTGAACATGCCGTTTCCATCGTCAATATGATTATAGCTAGATTCTTCAACTATTTGGTCTTTCTCACAAGATATAGCAATAACCATTATGGCAAGTACAATAAAAAGTAACTTGATTTTTAATTTTCGAATCATTTGGTTGGATTTGATTCTAGAAAATTAGGGAATTAGGGAATTAGGGAATTAAATCTTAAAAATTCAATGTTATGAAAAGGTTAACAATAAAAATCCTACGCTAATCTCAACCGTTGGGTGTTACGGATTTTGCCCAATTGGTATTTCCCAAAAACTTAACGAGTACCACCACAAGGTTTTCCTATTTTTACCTCAAAACCAACTTCTATGGGATTATTAATCCTTTACGCAGTAGTATCGATATTTTTCTCATTTATGTGTTCCATACTTGAGGCCGTACTGCTTTCCATCACGCCTACATTTATCAAAATGAAAACGACTGAAGGAGCCAGCTACACCACAGCATTGACAAATCTTAAGAACGATGTGGACAAACCGCTTATCGCGATTTTGACACTCAACACACTGGCACATACAGTTGGTGCCATTCTCGTGGGTGTGCAGGCAGAAAGTATGGTGTCTGACGGTTTTCAAGCGGCTGTTTTTGGGATTCCTCTAGTAGGTGTTGTATCTGGTATCATGACGATTTTGATTTTAGTGGTATCTGAAATCATTCCTAAAACCATAGGTGCTACTTACTGGCAAAATCTTGCAGGCATTTCTACTCGCATTTTGGTAGGAATGGTAGCCTTTTTGAAATACACAGGTATTCTTTGGGTACTTCAATTAACGACCAGAGCCATTGGTAAAAGCGCGCATATGAACACCATGACGCGTGAAGAATTTCTTTCCATTACAGAAACTGCCGAGGAAGAAGGCGTTTTTCATCCTTCTGAAGGTCAGTATATCAAAAGCTTGATGAACTTCAACAAGATTGAGGTGAAGGACATCATGACGCCACGATCTGTGATGTTCATGGCGTCGCAAAAGATGTTGATCAAAGACTTTTTTGCAGCAAATCAGGAATTGCGATTTTCGCGCATACCGGTTTACGGAGCTAATCGCGACGACATCACCGGTTATGTCTTAAAAGATGCCATTCTCGCAGATATCATTCACGATAAACCCGCCGAAACCCTAGAAGATCTGCGCCGTGAAATCGCGCTCGTTCGCTACGACATGCCCATCACACAACTCTTTGACCAGATGATAGCCAGCAAGGAACATATTGCGCTGGTCCTGGACGATTATGGTAGCGTGCAGGGTCTTGCCACGATGGAAGACGTGATTGAGACCATGCTGGGTCTTGAGATTATGGATGAAAGCGATAATGTCGAGGACATGCAGTTACTCGCTCGCAAGAACTGGGAAAAGCGCAGCAAACAACTGGGCATGGAAACCCAATCTGAAGAAGATCTTCCCGCAGATTCCTAACCTCAAATAGCGATTAGATTTTTTTTCTCAAGTGATTATTTGGAAAAAATAGGCGTGAGGTTATTTCGCTTTCGCGAAAGCGAACTCCTTCAAAATCTGGTTACCTATAAACCATCAATCGATCACGCCAGTGTCCATCATGTAGTTGACGATCGCCTCTTTCATGAGTAGGGATTGCTCACCAGCCTTGAGCGCAGGCAGTTTTTGGACTACCGCATAATGCGGCCATTTTTCTTCATCAAAATGGGAAAACTCATAATACCCATAGGGTTCCAGCACCCGACAAATGGCGATGTGCATCAACTGGTATTTTTCATCTTTCTGGAATTTGCGGTGCAGCTGTCCCAATTCCTGTACGCCTATCAAAAACAGGATGGCATCCAGATCCATTGCCTCGCCATCGCTAAAACGCTCCTGAAAAAAAGCCGTTGTACGTTCCCATCGATCCCTAAGTTGCTCGTCTCTCGCCATGGACGCAAAGGTACACCAACCTGAAAATGCCAGACAAGAATATAGAAGGCTCTTTTTGAGAGGCCTGGTCAAAAAGAGTATTCTTATTTTTTACATTTGGTGAAAATTCAAACATGAAAACATTACGCTTTTTGCCTATCGTGCTTTTACTCATCTTGAGCAGCTGTAAAAAGGATAAATCCCGAACTGATATTGAAAACACCACCACAGAAAATGGCACAGCGAGTACGGCTAGCCAGGAAAAGGCTAATGTGGATCCCAATAAAACGGTCAATAACAAAAGTCTAAATAGCGGCACCACCTTAAGTTATCAATCTGCAGTGTTGACGCCTACTTCCATCAACTTTGTAAAAAGTGACGGCAGCCAGGACATCATTATGTTTGGAAGAAATGAAAACATGGTACTGGAAAAAATGAACGCCTTGATAGGTAGTCCCAGCATCACAAAAATTATAGATGACTGTAATGGGAACCCAGTAAAAACCTTTTACTGGAATGAAAACTTGACCCTTAACTTTAATAACCGTGACAACGAGTGGCGCCTAGGTGGCTGGAACCTACAATCTCGAGACAGTAAAGCTTCAAATTATCAACTGGCCAGTGGACTTACCGTCAATCGCAAACGTAAGGATTTGAGCAAGCCATTAACGGTCAAAGCCAAGAAAACCAATCTAGGTTATTCTCTCAATCTTGATGGTGTGACGGCTGTTCTGGACAGCGATGCAGATGATGCTACGGTAACCTATGTGTATTCTGGAGTAAACTGTAACAACCTCAAAAGCGGCGTGACTCCAGAAGGAGAAATCGATTACTAATCTTTTTCAAGACAACACATAAAAAAGCCAGTGCTTTGATGAGCACTGGCTTTTTTTATATAGAAAGAATATTATTGATTCATTAAATCTTCAATTTCATCAGCTTCAATAGGAATATTGCCCATCAGGTTTTTAGGACTGCCCTTTTCTTGAATCACTACGTCATCTTCCAGTCGTATTCCAAAGCCTTCTTCTGGAATGTAGATTCCGGGTTCAACGGTAAATACGTTGTTCGCCTGCATGGGTTCCCATAGTAAGCCATAATCATGCGTATCCAGACCTATGTGGTGTGAAGTCCCGTGCATAAAGTACTTTTTGTAAGCTGGCCAGTCTTTGTTCTCGTTTTGAACATCAGCCTTATCCAGTAATCCCAATTGGAGCAGCTCTCGAGTCATGATGTTTCCAACCTCTACATGGTATTCCTTCCACAAGGTTCCTGGAACGAGCATTTCGGTAGCTTCGTTTTTGACCTTGTTGACGGCGTTGTAAACCTCCTTTTGGCGTTTGGTAAACTTTCCACTTACCGGAATCGTACGTGTCATGTCTGCCGAATAATTTGCATAGGTTGCCCCAACATCCATGAGGATCAAATCGCCTGCCTTGCACTCTTGATTGTTCTCTATATAATGCAAAACATTAGCATTGTTGCCGCTAGCTATGATAGGCGTATACGCAAAACCATCGCTGCGGCTTTTGATAAATTCATGCAGGTATTCTGCTTCTATTTCATATTCCATGACGCCTGGCTTGACAAAATCCATCACCCTACGGAAACCGGCATTTGTAATATCACAGGCTCGCTGCATCAATTCCAATTCAATAGGATGTTTAACGGCACGCAATCGCTGCATGATAGGTGCGCTTTTGGCATAATTGTGAGCTGGATATTGCGCTTTGGTCTTTAAAATAAATCGATCTTCACGAGTCTGCATCTCTACCGCCTGACGGTAATGCTCGTTAGTGTTGAAGTAAATCGTCGACGCCTGCGTCATCATTTCAAAGAATTTCTTGTCAAACTCCTTGAGCCAGTAAACGGTCTCGATTCCAGAGATTTCAGTTGCCTTTTCCTTAGTCAACTTCTCGCCTTCCCATACGGCGATGTGGTCATTGGTTTCCGTCACGAACAGAACCTCACGGTGCGCTGGGTCTGGACAATCAGGAAATAGCACTAATATGGTATCTTCTTGATCTGCACCGCTTAGATAAAAAATATCTCTGTGCTGTTTGAAAGGCATGGTGCTGTCTGCACCTGTTTTGAACACATCATTGGAATTGAATACCGCCAGACTTTCTGGCTTCATCTGTGCCATGAAATTTTTACGGTTGGTCTTGAAAAGTGTGTTGTCGATGGGATCGTATTTCATAAAAATGGATTGTTTTGAAGCAATTGAAGAGGTTGTGTAGGATTCGCTTTCGCGAAAGCGAAAACATTATATGACTTTCTTGTCTAAAACAAGATGGACTCTAATCCTACATGCCATTTCCCAAAATTAAGAATCTGTGCCGCTTATCTTGTTATAATATTTGTAAATGACCAGGTTTCCATAAGTATGATGGCTTGCGTATCTTCACGGCACTAAAGATTTTCACATGAAGCATACCTTACTACTCGCGACCCTATTTGTATCTATAGGCGTGATGGCACAGCAGCCCACCAGCGCTGAAACTTACATCAATGACCTGAAGATGCAGCAAGAGTCTGCCTCATTTTCTCTGTACAAGAACCTAAAATTTGAGAATATAGGACCCACCATCATGTCGGGCCGTGTGGTAGATGTGGACGTCAACCCTACAGACCCTACTGAGATGCTCGTGGCTTATGCCAGCGGTGGTCTATGGCATACGACCAACAATGGCACCAGCTTTACTCCTATTATGGACAACGCGATGACCATCAACCTGGGCGATATCGCCGTTGACTGGAATTCCCGTACCATCTGGGCAGGAACTGGTGAGAACAATTCAAGCCGCAGCAGTTATGCAGGAATAGGACTTTTAAAATCTACTGATTGGGGAAAGACCTGGAGTGAGCCCATGCTACCAGCATCACATCACATAGGTCGCATCTTGATCGATCCAGCAAATACTGATCAGGTCGTGGTTGCAGTAACTGGTCCTTTGTATAGTTTGAGCGAAGATCGTGGGATCTATACTACCATGGATGGTGGCGATAGCTGGAAAAAGACGCTTTTTGCTACTAATATGGCTGGATTTATCGACCTGGCAGCAGCTCCTGAAAATTTCAACGTGATGTATGCCGCAAGTTGGGAAAAGGATCGCAAGGCCTGGAACTTTGATGGTGATGGTGAAGCCAGCGCAATCTATAAGAGCACGGACGCTGGTCAGACCTGGAATAAGATCTCTACTGCTGCCAGTGGCTTCCCAACTGGTTCAGGCGTTGGTAGAATAGGTCTTGCGGTGTATAACGAGAATACAGTGTATGCCATTCACGATTCTCAATTTAGAAGAGAGAAGAGTGATGATGATTCCGCTTCCGCGAAAGCGAACTCCAAAGATATCCTTACCAAAGACGATTTTCAAGGAATGACCATGGACGCCTTTTTGCAACTGGAAGACAAGACACTGGACAAGTATCTCAAAGAGAATGGCTTCCAAGAAAAATATCGCGCCCAAAATGTCAAAAACATGGTGCGCAGCGGTACCGCAAAACCTGCAGATCTTGCATTGTACCTAGAGGACGCTAACACTCAATTGTTTGATACACCTGTCAAAGGAGCAGAATTGTACCGCTCTAACGATGGAGGCGCTACCTGGTCTAAAACCCATGAAGGACAGATTGACGATGTGTTCTACAGTTACGGATATTACTTTGCTCAGGTACGCGTAGACCCTAAAGACGTCAATAAGGTGTATGTCATGGGTGTGCCCATTATCAAATCTGCTGATGGTGGAAAAACATGGATTAATATTTCTAGAGAAAATGTGCATGCAGACCATCATGCCTTATGGGTAGATCCTAACGACAGCGGTCACCTTGTAAATGGAAATGATGGCGGTTTGAATATTTCTTATGATGATGGAGAAACATGGATCAAAAACAACACGCCTAGTGTAGGCCAATTCTATGCGATCAATTATGACCTAGAAAAGCCCTATAATGTATATGGTGGTTTACAGGATAATGGTGTATGGGTTGGTGCAAACAACGCTCGCGAGAACCGCGCATGGCAACAGCAAGGTCAATATCCATGGGAATCCATAATGGGTGGTGATGGTATGCAGATCCAGATCGATTCCAGAAATAGCGATATTGTATACACTGGATATCAATTTGGAAATTACTACAGAATCAATAGGGAAACAGGCGATAGAACCTACATCCAACCCAAGCATGAGTTAGGTGAATCTCCTTACCGATTTAACTGGCAAACACCGATACTGCTAAGCCCACACAACCAAGACATTCTTTACCTAGGCGGTAATAAACTACACCGCAGTTTTAATCAGGGAACTGATTTTACTGCGATCTCTCCAGATTTGACTCAAGGTATCAAAGAAGGAAACGTTGCCTATGGCACTTTGACCACCATAAGCGAATCTCCGTTTCAATTTGGGATGATCTACACAGGATCTGATGATGGATTGGTACAATTGACAAAGGATGGTGGTGTTGAATGGGAGAATTTAAAAGGTCCATGGCCAGCAAATTTATGGGTGAGCCGTGTCGTTGCCTCGCAACATAAAAAAGATCGTGTGTATGTGACTTTAAATGGCTACCGCAACGACGACTTTACTCCTTACGTCTTCATGAGCGAGGACGCTGGTGCAACCTGGAGAAGCATTGCAGTGCAGTTGCCAGCGTCATCTGTGAATGTCATCATAGAACACCCAGAAGATGAGAACATGGTGTTTTTAGGGACCGACAATGCCGTGTGGGTTGCAGAAAATGGCGGCGCATGGTCACTGTTGAATCCAGACATGCCACCAGTAGCCGTTCACGATCTAAAGATCCAACCAAAAGCCAATGACCTGCTGGTTGGAACGCATGGTCGTTCTATTTATAAAGTAAATCTAGATGCGCTTACTCTTGTAAAAGCAGGACCAGCAGAAAACGCGATGGGCTACTACAGTAAAAAGATCCGTCTAGCTCCTATCGATGGTTTTAGAGCAAGCAATCGCTATGGTGCCGTTAGATTCTTAAGTGATGAAAGTCCAGAGCCATCTGTAGAAATCGCCTTTTATAGCCCTGAAGCTGGAAAAGTCAAAATGGAAGTCCTCAATGCTGACGGTAAAACCATACAGGAGAAAACCATTGATGCCATTGACGGCCTTAATTTCTATGAATACAATGGATCTGTTTCTGAAGCTGGTGTAAAGCGTTTTGACAAAAAAGACGCTCCTAAAATTGCAGACAACGGGAACTATTATCTACCCGCTGGGACCTACTCTATCAAACTTTCTGGAAAAGGTGGTAGCGCCAGTGAGAAATTTGAAGTGAAGTAAAATACCGTACCATATTTATAAAGGGAAAGAAGTTGATCTTTCCCTTTTTTTATGCCGTAGATTCAGGCTTCCGTTGGGATTTAGAAAGCTTCGAACCCACAAAATCTTCTCAAACCACACCTCTTTTTATCTCAAAATAGATCGATGGATATAAATGATTATGAATAGTTCGCTTTCGCGAAAGCGAAAAAAACCCACGCAAATTCACTATAAATTTTCAAACTGCCGATGTCGCAATGTTATCGTGTAATATTTACCAAATACGTTTAAATACAGCTGATGAAATAGCATATTCTTGACTTCCAGCGATCAAACACGTTTAAATCGCGCCTATCGTAAGTTATGCTGATTTTCTTGACGAACTATACATTACCTCATCATGCAGCCAGATTATGTTAACAACACAAAGTTAGCTTTGGTTATATTTAATTGTCGTTCAGTTGTTTAACTATATTTTTTAGACTTTACATTTTGTAGCACTTTTTTATAGGTGGTTTTTCGTGAGGTCGGGTAGAATTCTTAATATTTTTATAAAACTTTACTACAACGTTGTAGCTAACCAAACGTTCACTAATATCAATTTCATGAACAAATTAACTTTTTTACTCATTTATCTTATTGCGTTAGTAGGCATTGCTCAGGAAAATATTATTACAGGAAAAGTTCTAGAGGAATCAACTGGAGAGGTTTTGTTAGGTGCTACCGTTCAAAACCTTACCAACAACAACGCGACGACCACTGATTTTGATGGTAATTTCTCCATTCCTGCATCCAGCGGTGATGTCCTTAAAATATCCTATATAGGTAAGGTTGCACAGCAAATAACGGTCTCTGACAATTCTGTTCTTACCATTAGATTGATGGACGATGTAGCTTCACTAGGTGAAATCGTGGTAGTAGGTTATGGAACCCAAGCGGTGAGAGAGATTACTGGTGCGGTGAGTATCGTAGATAGCGAGGTGATTGAAAACCTCAAACCTACTCGAGTGGAAGAAGCGCTGCAGGGTCAAGTTCCTGGTGTCAATGTTACTTCTTCATCTGGCTCGCCTGGAGCTGGTTTAAATATTAGAATACGTGGTATCTCCACAAATGGTGATAACCGCCCATTGATTTTAGTTGATGGAAATATTATAGAGGATTTGAGTGTTATTAATCCTGGAGATATTGAAAGTATCTCTGTATTAAAAGATGCCACTGCTGGTATTTATGGAGTACGAGCGGCTAATGGGGTAATTATCATTACTACAAAAGGTGGTCGCAAAAATCAAGACTTGACAGTAGAGTTCAATTCTTGGGGTGGTTTTCAAGAAACCTCTAGAAGGTTACCAACCTTGAATGCGCAACAATATGCTCTTTTAAAGAATGAAGCTTTTGCCAACAATGGTGAAGCGTTACCATTTACAGACATTTCCAACCTTAACAATACAAACTATCAGGATGAGGTTTTTGACAATGCGTTCATCTTAAACAATGATGTATCTGTGAGAGGTGGAACTGAGAAATCTGTCTATGCTTTTGGTATGGCTGCTTTACTTCAGGATGGTATTGTGGGAAGCGATAAGTCAGATTTTGATCGATTCACTTTACGTGGAAATTTTGACCATGACTGGACAAAGAATTTAAAAATGAAAACCGGTTTTTTATATTCTCACACCAGTAATAAAGGCATTAATGAAGGTGGATTAGGTTCTGTTCTCTTTAATGCATTGAACATGGCGCCTACCATTCCGGTTCGTGATGAAAATGGAGACTTTTCTATTGCAGAAGGTTTAGGGAATGAAGTCATCAATCCAGAGGCACAGCTGGCGAATACCTTCAATAGAAACTATGTTGGGAAAATCAGTGGTAACTTTGGTCTTACCTATTCCTTTTTGGATAATTTTGAGGCTACCGCGAGAATTCAAGCCAATTACTCAGAAGCTACTGGAAACAATTTTAATCCACGAGCATTCTACGGATCTGGAAAAGTGTTCAACTTAACAGAAAACGTCTACAGCGAGTATGAAAACTTTTTCAGTGATTATACTTATGATGCCTTTGTAAAATACGATAACACCTTCAACGATCTACATAATGTAGAAGCTACCGTTGGTATGAGTGCGTTTAGAACTCGTGGAGATTTCAATGGTTTTACAGGATTTGGGAATGTGAGTAACGATTATAACGAGGTAAGTATTCAAGATGCTGAACGTGTTGTTGATGGAGATGAAAATGGGGCACGACGATTTGATCAAAGGTTATTGTCACACTTTGTACGAGTTCAATATGATTACGATGGGAAATATTTATTTTCTGGTGTTTTACGTCGTGATGGTAGTACCATTTTTGGTCCTGAAAACAGATTTGGTTACTTCCCATCTGCCAGTATAGGTTGGGTCGCTTCTGATGAAGAGTTCTTAGCAGACAGCGAAGTATTTGATTTTTTGAAATTTAGAGCATCTGCTGGTATTATAGGGAATGATAGAATTCCAGCTTTCGGTTATGTATCTCTTTTAAATGGTGAAGGTCAATATGTGTTCAATGGTCAAATTGTAAATGGAACGGCTAGTGGAGCATTAAGTAACCCTGAAATCAAATGGGAAGAGCAGTTCACTACTAACGTTGGTGTCGACATGCAGTTCTTATCCAACAAGATGAATGTGACGATTGATTATTTCAATAGAGAAACTAATGATTTATTAATTGCTCCAGCCGTTTCAGGAGTGTTGGGATCTGGTGCTCCTGGATCTAGTGCTCCGTTTATTAATGGTGGTGATATCAGAAACCGAGGCCTGGAGTTTTTGATTGGATATTCAGACAAGTTATCTGACGATTTTAGCTTTAATGTTAGTTATAATTTTGCCACATTGGATAACGAAGTCCTTTCGGTTAATAACGACAACGGCTTTATTGAGGCTGGTGGTTTTGGAGTGGGTCAACCTCCTATTACTAGATTTCAAGAAGGATTTCCAATAGGATATTTTTATGGATTCCAGACTGATGGCATTTTTCAAAATGCCGCCGAAGTAGCAGCTCATCCATCTCAAATTGCACTAGGAGCAAATGCACAACCTGGAGACATTAGGTATCTGGACCTGAACGACGATGGTGAAATCAATCTTGACGATAGAACTGAATTAGGCAACCCAATACCAGATGTTACAATGGGTATGAATTTGAGTTTCAACTATAAAAATTGGGATTTCCAGAGTTACTTTTTTGCGTCGATAGGTAATGATATGGTGCGCAATTATGAACGTAATCAGGCACTCACAAACTTAACAACCAATGCCTTGAACAGATGGACTGGTGAAGGCACGTCGAACTATTATCCTAGAGTTACCACAGGAGCCACGGCTAATCAGGTATTCTCTGATTTTTATGTAGAGGACGCATCCTTCGTTAGAGCCCAAAACATACAATTGGGATACACTCTTAATGAAAGTGTATTAGATAACATACAGCTTAGCAGCTTGAGAATCTATGCTTCAGTGAGAAATGCTTTCACATTGACAGAATATAGAGGTTATGATCCTAGTGCAAGTTCAGGAGATCCATTAGCAAGTGGTATCGACAACGGCTTCTACCCAGTAGCCAGAACATTTTTAGTAGGATTAAATGCAAAATTTTAAAAATATCAAGATGAAAATTTACAAGGTTTACATTCTATTATTTCTTGCGGCGTTAGTCTTTAACGCATGTAGCGAAGACTACCTAGAAATCGAAAGTGAAGACGCAAACTCTGAAAACTTCTTCAATTCCCAAGCAGATTATGAAAGTGCTCTCGTAGCCGCTTATGATTTGTTACAATCCACTTACTTGAACGTAATGTTGGGAGAAATTGCTTCAGACAACACCTTAGCTGGTGGAGAAAGTGCTACTGACACTCCAGGAATACAGCAAATTGATGATATGATCCATACGCCCGTGAACGATCAGTTATCTGATATCTGGAGATGGATGTTTGCTGGCGTCAATAGAGCAAATTACATTCTCGAGTTTCAAGACAAAACTGATTTTCCAGATAAGCCAAGAGTTCTAGGCGAGGCAAGATTTCTAAGAGCCTATTATTATTTTGAATTGGTAAAGTTCTTTGGAGATGTTCCATTAGTAGTGGATCAGCGTTTCTTGTTTGGTGATCAATTTGCAGTCGATCGCACTCCTAAAGAAGAAGTTTATGCTCAGATAGAGCTTGATTTACAATATGCGATCGATAATTTAGAATATTCGACTCCTGATGTAGGTAGGGCCACCAAAGGTAGTGCTCAGGCATTACTAGGTAAAGTGTACCTATTCCAACAAAAATATGGCGATGCAAAGGACGTTTTGGACGATTTGATATTATCCAACCAATATTCACTAGTAGAAGACTATTCCACCATCTTTGAAAATGATAATGAAAACAATTCAGAGTCTGTCTTTGAGATTCAATATTCTGATTTGGAAGGAGCAAGCTTTGATTGTCTTCAATGTAGTGAAGGTAATGTTGCAGTAGGGTTTAATGGAATAAGAAGTTATGATGGTCCTCTTTTTGAGTCTGGATTTAGCTTTAACGTTCCGACGCAAGAGGTCGTAGATTTATTTGAGGCAGACGATATCAGAAAGGAAACAGCTATACTAGATATTGATGCATTTGCTGCAGCCAATGGAGCAACCTTTAGCATAGGCTACGAACACACTGGATACTACAATAGAAAGTATATCGCAAGAAAAGGAGACCTTAATACAGGTGACGCTAACTTAACGAATCCAAACAATTATAGAGCAATTCGATTAGCTGACGTCTATCTAATGGCTGCCGAAGCATATAATAGCGGTAACCTAGGAGATGGGCAAGCCAGAACATATCTCAACATTGTGAGAAGACGAGCAGAACTTGGCAACTTAGACCTATCGGGAACTGCTTTAGGAGATGCAATTTTCAAAGAAAGAAGAGTGGAATTAGTTGGAGAAGGTCATCATTTCTTTGATCTCGTCAGAACCGGTAGAGCGGCAAATGAAATTGACGGATTTGTACCTGGAAAACATGAAGTGTTTCCTATACCGTTGGAAGAAATACTGCTAGCGGGTAATCGCTGGGAACAAAATCCTAATTATTAAAAAATTTGAAATGAAAAATATTAAATTTTTTCTAGTTGCTTTTATAGCAGCAAGCAGTTTGTTTTTTTACAGCTGTGAGAGCGATGATAACAATCAAGACCTCACTGCAGAAATAGATGCGCCCACAGATGTTGACATAATTTTTAGCATTACTCAGGATAACTCTGGTCTAGTGACTATATCACCGTCAGGTAAAAGTGTCAGCAGGTTTGAGGTTTTCTATGGCGATGGTAGCAGTGAATCTGCTATTCTCGCTCTAGGCGAAAACGCACAGAGAAATTATTCAGAAGGAACTTTCCCAGTACGTGTGGTAGCAACTAGCCTTAACGGTCAAACAGCTGAAGTGGTTAAAAACCTCACGGTGTCATTTAGGGAACCTGAAAACTTGGAAGTGACAATCAATAGAAGTGCTTCCTCAAACTTTGGAGTTTCAGTGACTGCAACTGCAGATTTTGAAACCTCCTTTGAGGTAACCTTTGGAGAAGATCCAGATGCTGACCCTATCACATTCCTAGAAGGAGAAGTGGTGAATTATGATTATTCATCAACCGGTAGTTACGACATTACCGTTACCGCATTGAGTGGTGGTGCAGCTACCACAGAGGTTACTGAAGTGGTCATCATTGAAGATCCAGTCGTGCTACCATTAGACTTTGAATCATCAACGCTTGATTATGGTTTGATCCCATTTGAGGCTAATGGTTCTATCGTTGATAACCCAGACATCAGTGCTGGAAATAGGAGTAACAAGGTTGTAAGTTTAGAAAAAGTAGGCGGCCAAACCTTTGGAGGTATCGTTGTGCCCCTAAGTGGTCCAATTGATTTTTCAGGAGCGCAGAGTTTTAGAATGAAAACATGGTCGCCCATGCCTATAGGTACTGTGGTTACATTTAAGCTAGAAAATGCAGACGGTACCATTTCCTCGCCAGATTATACCGCAACAACCACGGTACAGAATGAATGGGAATCCCTCTTTTTTGATACCACTGGTCTTGATACGACGCAGCCATTCAGTCGCTTCGTGGTTTTCTTTGACTTAGGAAATGCTCCAACGGGAGATGTTAACTACTTTGATGATATTGAGTTAGCTGCTAGTCCAGCAGTTGTACTTCCGTTGAATTTTGAAGATGATAGAAGGCAATTTGATATAGGAACCAACAATGGAGCGTTTTCTATAGTTTCAAACCCTTTCCCTACCACCGCAAACAATTCGAGCCGTGTGGGTCAATTTGACAGACCGTCTACGGGACCTAATAATTTTGCTCTAGTGGCGATCGTGGTTGATCAAGCACCCACATTTGACGCTAACACAACATTTACGTTAAAGGTGTACTCGCCTAGAGCTGGCTTGCCGGTTTGGCTTAAGGTTGAAAGAGTTGGCAACAATAGTTTGTTCCAAGAGGTGACAAATGTTACGACTACCGTGGCAAACGCTTGGGAAACACTAACGTTTGAAAACTTTAGCGGTAATACTACCGAAGATCTTAGGAACGTAGTCATTTTCTTTGATCCACTGGGAGCAACCTCAGCGGCAGAGACGATCTACATTGATGAATTGACACAAACAAACTAAAAGACATTGCAATGAAAAATTATTATAAGCTATTGTTGATCTTGGTACTAGGAATTTCCATCCAGTCCTGTCAAGATGATGACACTGAGTTTGGAGAGATCATCACTCCTAGCAATCTTAATATAAATGTTGCCATACAAGGTCAAAGCGTCGCAGATCCTAATGGAGACGGTACCGGTATTGTTGTTTTTAGTGCCGCAGCAGACAATACTTTGAATTACACCTACGACTTTGGTGATGGGCGTACAGGTTCTACCTTCAATGGTGTTATTGAACATCGGTTTGTACAGTTGGGTGTTATAAGTTACAATGTCACGGTGACGGCAACTGGAACTGGTGGTGCTGCGACCACAGAAACCATCGTTATCGATGTATTGAGCACATTTGACGATGCCGAAGCCAAACAGTTCCTAACTGGCGGTACGAGCAAAACCTGGTACTGGTCAGTGGCAGAAAGTGGCCATTGGGGCGTTGGACCTAGTAGTCCTGAACAAATTCCAGGACAGGCACCAGCTGCTTACTACACACCAGCCTTTTTCCCGGTTCCAGCTTTTGGAAGGTATTGTAATGAGTTGACGGAGTGCTTCTATGAAGATGAGATGACCTTTACACAAGATGGTAATGATGTTGTTTTTGAGTTGAACAATTTTGGCAGTACATACTTCCATAATTCATACCTAAGTCAATTTGGCGGGCCATCTGCAGATAACCCTAATAATGCAGATGAGTGTTTACCGTTTGATGCGCCAGCGCCAGGAGTGATCACATTCGTTCCTACAACAGACACCGTTGTTCCAGTGGAAGAGTCCAGAAAAACCACCATGATTTTACCTAATGACAATTTCATTAGCTGGTATGTGGGCAGCAGTGAGTATGAAATTTTAGAGATTACCGAGAATCGCATGGTATTGAGATGTATCCAAGGAAATGATCCAGCACTGGCTTGGTATCATACACTTACCACAGATGTTCCTGTGAACCCCAATCCCACTTGTTCTTAACAAGAAATTTAGTCCCATTCAAAAGCCGTTCTTGATAGAGCGGCTTTTTTTATGTTCGCTTTCGCGAAAGCGAACTACCTCCAACCACCTTACCTATCGATAAACTGTAATTGTATGAGGAGATTGCCGACTTAAAAGAGGCAAAGCAGGCCAAGTTTTTAGTTAGATTATTAAGATTGAATCAAAATAAAGCCGGTAGTTATGATATTACAAAAGCCTTAATTGAATATAGCGGCTTTCCCAACTATCTTTGCGACAATTTAAAAATCGATACATGAGCGCATTAGTTAAATCTTCTCTTGCACGTAAATGGGTAATGGCACTTTCAGGTTTATTTCTGGTAGTATTTCTTACCCAGCACTTTACCATCAATATCACATCGGTCATCGCTCCTGATACCTTTAACGAGTGGTCCCATTTTATGGGATATAACCCATTGGTACAGTTTGTACTGCAACCTATCTTGATCGCAGGCGTCATCGTACACTTTGTGATGGGAATCATTCTGGAAATTAGAAACAGTAAGGCTAGACCTATCAAATACAAGAAATTTGATGGTAATGCCAACTCTTCATGGGTCTCTAGAAACATGATTTTGACAGGTGCGGTTGTACTTGCGTTTTTGGGATTGCATTTCTACGATTTCTGGATTCATGAAATCAACTATAAATACATTGCGGTAGGCGTTGAGGATTCCACACGCTATTTACCTGAATTGAAGGAAAAGTTTGTGGATCCAGTGAGAACCTGGATTTATGTGGGTTCATTTGTTCTACTAGCACTACACTTATGGCATGGGTTCAATAGCTCATTCCAGTCCATGGGTGTGAAAAGCGTCAAGAAAGGTGATGGCTTGAGAAAATTCACTTATGCATGGTCAATTTTGATCCCAGCTGGATTTATCTTCATCGCTCTTTATCACCATTTTAATCATATAACAGCATAATTATGGCAGTTTTAGATTCTAAAGTACCTGAAGGACCATTAGAGGAAAAATGGGTCAATCATAAAAACAATATTAACCTGGTCAATCCAGCGAACAAACGTAACATTGACGTGATCGTTGTGGGAACTGGACTTGCAGGAAGCTCTGCTGCTGCGACTCTAGGTGAGTTAGGTTACAACGTTAAGACATTTTGCTACAATGACTCGCCACGTCGTGCACACTCCATTGCGGCACAAGGCGGTATCAATGCTGCCAAAAACTATCAAGGTGATGGTGACTCTAATTATCGCTTGTTTTACGACACGATCAAAGGTGGTGATTACCGCTCAAGAGAGGCTAACACATATCGCCTAGCGGAAGTTTCTTCCAATATCATTGACCAGTGCGTGGCACAAGGTGTTCCCTTTGCACGTGAGTATGGTGGACTGTTGGACAACCGCTCCTTTGGTGGAGTTCTTGTTTCAAGAACTTTCTATGCAGCAGGACAAACTGGACAGCAATTATTGTTGGGAGCATATTCTGCATTGAACAGACAAATTAATCGCGGTAAAGTACAGCCATTCAACCGTCATGAGATGTTAGATCTTGTGGTTGTGGATGGAAAAGCTCGTGGTATCATCGCTCGTAACCTTGTCACTGGAGAAATAGAGCGTCATGGTGCACATGCCGTAGTGATCGCCTCTGGTGGTTATGGAAACGTATTTTTCCTATCTACTAATGCAATGGGAAGTAACGTGATGGCGGCATGGAGAACACACCGCCGTGGTGCTTTCTTTGCAAACCCATGTTATACTCAAATTCACCCAACTTGTATTCCAGTAAGTGGTGAACACCAATCCAAATTGACCTTGATGTCAGAATCATTGAGAAATGATGGACGTATCTGGGTTCCTAAGAAAAAAGAAGATGCTGAGGCTATCCGTGCAGGAAAGCTTAAAGGTGTCAACATACCTGAAGAAGATAGAGATTACTACCTAGAACGTCGTTATCCAGCCTTTGGTAACCTAGTGCCACGTGATGTGGCCTCTAGAGCGGCCAAAGAGCGTTGTGATGCCGGTTACGGAGTGAACAAAACGGGTCAAGCCGTTTACCTCGACTTTGAAGCAGCCTTCAAGCGTTATGGTAAGGTAGAAGCCTTGACACACGGTCACAAAAATGCCAGTGAAGAGGAAATGATCAAACTAGGTAAGGAAGTCATCAAGAAGAAGTATGGTAACTTATTTGATATGTATCAGAACATCTCTGATGACAATCCATATGAGGTGCCTATGAAGATTTTCCCTGCAGTTCACTACACCATGGGCGGCCTTTGGGTAGATTATAACCTACAAACCACCATTCCTGGCTGTTTTGCAGCTGGTGAGGCTAACTTCTCTGACCACGGTGCCAACCGTCTAGGAGCAAGTGCATTGATGCAAGGTCTAGCAGATGGTTATTTTGTACTTCCATACACCATAGGTGATTATCTGGCTAATGAAATACGTACGGGAGAAATCTCTACAGATACTCCAGAATTTGAACAAGCAGAAAAAGATACTAAGGAGCGTATCGAGAAACTGATGAACGCCTCTGGAAAGCACTCTGTGGATTATTATCACAAGAAACTGGGTCTTATCATGTGGAACAAATGTGGAATGTCTCGCAACGCGACAGATCTACAAAAAGCCATGGATGAAATCAGTGAGCTTAGAGCAGACTTCTGGGCAAACGTGAGAGTGACTGGTAGTGCAGATACTAAGAACCAAGAGCTTGAGAAAGCTGGCCGTGTGGCAGACTTCTTGGAGCTGGGTGAATTGTTTGCAAAGGATGCTTTGGACCGCAACGAGAGCTGTGGTGGACACTTCCGTGAGGAGTATCAAACGCCAGAAGGTGAAGCCTTGCGTGATGACGAGAACTATGCTTATGTAGCCGCATGGGAATACAATGAAAATCCACGTGATGCCAAGCTCCACAAGGAAGAACTCGTCTTTGAAAACGTAGAATTAAAAACCAGATCTTATAAATAAGATTGTAATTAGTTCGCTTTCGCGAAAGCGAATTATTCAAAATAACACTGTGGTATCAACACCAGTTGCACACCACGATTAACAGACAGCAGATATGAAATTAAACCTAAAAATCTGGAGACAAGAAGGACCTAACGTAAAAGGAAAGTTGGTAGATTACCCGCTGGACGGCGTTGATGGTGACATGTCTTTTCTTGAAATGATGGACATCCTTAATGAGGAGTTGATCAACAAAGGTGATGTCCCAGTAGAGTTTGACCACGATTGTCGCGAGGGAATCTGTGGATCTTGTAACATGATGATCAACGGTGAGCCGCATGGGCCGCAAAAATTGACCACGACGTGTCAATTGCACATGCGTAAATTCAATGACGGTGATACCATTACCATCGAACCATGGAGAGCCAAGGCTTTCCCTGTAGTGAAGGATTTAATCGTGGACCGTTCTGCTTTTGATAGAATACAGCAGGCTGGTGGTTACATTTCTGTCAACACCTCTGGTAACACTCAGGATGCTAACGCTACTCCTATTGAAAAGAGCAAGGCAGACGAGGCGTTCTGGTCTGCAACCTGTATAGGTTGTGGTGCTTGTGTAGCGGCGTGTAAAAACGCGAGTGCGATGCTATTTACCAGTGCTAAGATTTCCCAGTACGCATTGTTGCCACAAGGTGAACTGGAAGCTACAGAGCGTGTAGAAGCGATGGTGCGCCAGATGGATGAAGAAGGTTTTGGTAACTGTTCCAACACTGGAGCCTGTATGGTAGAATGTCCTAAAGGCATCAAACTAGAAAATATTGCAAGAATGAACCGTGAATACCTTAAGGCTGAAGTTTTAGGTTAAACCATCATTCAAATCATTTAAAAAACCCGATTCTTAAAGAATCGGGTTTTTTGATTTTAGGATTTTTCTACTCTTTAATTATTCATTGTAAATTTCTCCTCTTTTAAATAACAATTGATGCAAAGAGCTTATTACAGCGATTCTATAGAAAAGTTTCTACAAACCGATTCGGTCAAAATTTATGGTGAATTGAGTTCAAATCATGAAAATAAAACTCTAGATGAATTACAAAAGAATGCTTGGAAAGCTCAGATTGAGATATTGAAGGAGCAATTAAAAACTATAGAAGGTAAAATATATTTTGAGTTTGCTATTCCCAGAATGGGGAAACGAGTTGACAATATTCTTATAATTAAAAATATCGCGTTTGTTGTTGAATTTAAAATCGGTTCCAACAAATACGATAAAAATGCACTGGAACAAGTTATAGATTATTCGATCGATTTAAAAAACTTTCATGAAGGCAGCCATAACCTCACCCTAATTCCTTTATTAATTTCGACTGAGGCGGAAATAGTTGAAGAAGATTTGCATTCTGTTAAAAAATTACAGATGGCGGCAAAAGCAAATAAACACAATATTAGTTCAATTATTAAATCATTTTTGACGCTTGGTAGCGCTACAATTGATCACGTTTATTGGGAGAATTCAATCTATAAGCCTACCCCAACTATCGTAGAAGCAGCACAAGCTCTTTATAAAGGTCATAATGTCAAAGAGATAACAAGGTCTGATTCTGGGGCCATCAACTTATCACGAACTTCCAGTTATATTAACTCAATAATTGAATTTTCAAAACAAAACTCAAAAAAATCGATTTGCTTTATCACTGGAGTTCCTGGCGCTGGAAAAACGTTAGCAGGTTTGAATATAGCTGTGGATAGAATGAAAACTGATGAAGATGAACACGCGGTTTTTTTGTCTGGTAATGGTCCTTTAGTGGAGGTTTTGAGAGAAGCATTAACAAGAGATGAAGTCAAAACTGCTAAAGCTAAAAATTTAAAAATAACGAAAAAGCAAGCCGCTATTAAGGCAAATGCTTTTATCCAAAATATTCATCATTTCAGAGATGATAATCTGAAATCATCTAGAGCACCGATTGAAAAAGTGGTCGTTTTTGATGAAGCTCAGAGAGCCTGGACCTTGGATCAAACCAGTTCATTCATGAAAAGAAAAAAAGGAAAAGATGACTTTAATATGTCCGAGCCAGAATTCCTGATAGACGTTATGGATCGACATATTGATTGGTGCGTTATCATTTGTCTTATTGGTGGCGGTCAAGAAATCAATACTGGTGAGGCAGGTCTTGAAGAATGGGTTGTATCTCTATCACGTAGCTTTCCTGACTGGAGTGTTCATTATTCCACTTCTATCATTTCAGATAAAAATTATTTACGATCAGTTAAGAGTAAATTATTTCTTGAAAACAATGGAACTAGTAATAAGGATTTACACCTAGCTGTTTCCGTACGCTCATTTCGCTCAGAATTACTCTCAAAATTCATCCAAGAGTTATTGGATCTTAATTTAAAAAATGCAAAGCTTCTTTATGAAAAAATACATGAGCTATATCCAATCGTACTGACTAGGAATCTTGAAATTGCAAAATCTTGGCTTAAAGATCAATCTAAAGGTACCGAAAGAATTGGTGTAATTGCGTCCTCTGGAGCTCGTAGATTAAGGCCACTAGGGATCGATGTGAAAAATGAGATTTCAGCCTCGAATTGGTTTCTAAATCATAAAGAAGACATTAGGTCTTCCTATTTTTTGGAGGATGTCGCAACTGAATTTGATATTCAAGGTTTGGAAATAGACTGGAGCTGCGTGGCTTGGGGTGCAAACTTTTATGTTGAAAACATGCAATGGCGTCATCAAAAACTTAAAGGAACTAAATGGCAGAATATCAATGTAGAAATCCATCAAGAATACTTGAAAAACACTTACCGAGTTCTTTTAACTCGAGCTCGACAAGGTATGGTGATTTACCTTCCTAAGGGTGATGCAGAGGACCACACTAGACTACATTCTTATTATGATGAAACTTATCAATATTTAAAAAACGTTGGATTGGTAGAAATATAAAATTCCAGCCCTTCTGAAATCAAAAGTCGACTGGAATCTCAATTGTTAAATCTAATCCCTCAAAAACTCCTGCGCATCTACCACGTTATATCTAGGGCTATTCTTCATAAAGTCATGGAAGAATGCCACGTGTGCGCCGCCATTTAATACTAGAACACGAGCTTCTGGCGTGATCTCAAGTCGGTTAATGTTTGCAAAAATCCTTAAGTTTCTTTTATAGAAATCTGCTGCAGTATCTGCGCCTTCAAAGTTGTCGTCTGTATTGATATAGGTCATGAGATCTGCATTCACATTTTTAAGAAAGCTTAAATATTCTGGTGTGTTGCTAAAACGATACAACTGTTTAGTACTGGCTGTTTTTTCTAATTGCTGTGCTTGTCCTAGTACCGGCATGAGCTGCCCATAATAATCCTGCATGATGCTATTGCCAGTTGTTGCTGCTAGTTGAGCAATACTATTATAGTCATATCCCATTTTGTGATCTATCGCATGCAGCTTTGCACCGCTAGCTCTGGCGATTTGAAATGCTAGAAGGCCAACCTCGCCATGATAGGTACTTATTTCCTTGGGATTTTTAAGGTACGCTGCGTATAAAGAATCCATGGTGTGCTGCTCTTCAGGAGTTACCTCAACCAATATTTTTGTGGGTTTGAATTGGTTTGCAAGTTGAACCGCCAGTTCGGCTATTTCATCTCTTCTTTGTGGTAGGCTGGCGTCATAACTTGATTTATTGGCATCACTGGTATAACCCATGTGCCAGGTACCCAATAATAAAACGTCTGCGCCGTCAAACTGAAAAGCTTCCTTGCTTTGTTGTAATAATTGCTCCTCATTAAAGTCTTGGGCATAAATTGTGAATGCTGCGGTTGCGATAAATGCGATGGATAGAATAAGTGTTCTCATGATATGTTGTTGTTGTTTATTGAGCCAAATCTATCACCACATCCAAGCGTCCAAAGAGCCTAATCTACCAAGTCTGAAATTCACTCGACCAAACCCGTAAAAAAAGAGCTACCCATTTCATAGACAGAATCCTCGAGTTCATAGATACTTGCACTGCGTTTCCCTTACACTTTGCTAACTTCACTTCATGAAATTAAGATTGGGACGTTTTATCGTATCCTTTTTTGGGTTCTTTCTCATTATGGAAGTGCTGCGTGATTTGATGCGCTCGCCAGAATACTGGCAAAGATTTTTGGAAAACCCCATAGAATTCACACTATCTATACTGCAGTCTGCACTACTATTCATTTGCTACGCGCTTTTTTCTTACCTATTTCTCTATTACCGTTACAAAAAACAACCTAAGTGGATTACCGTTGCCGGTATTATTACGATCGCTTTGGGCGTCATTGGGCTGCGTTACCTGGTAGAAGAAGTCGTCCTCAAGGCCATCACTGGTTATGGCAATTATTACGAGGGCACGACCGCGCTTTACTACATCAGCGACAATCTGTATTATGCGATTTTGTACACCGCTTTTGGAGTTTGCTGGTTTTTTGTCAACTATGCCGTGATACGCGACCAGCAGCAGCAGGAATTAGTGCTTGAGAACAAAAAGTCAGAGCTGGCCTTTCTCAAGTCGCAGATCAATCCGCATTTTTTGTTTAACATGCTCAACAACATCTACGCCTTGATCAATATGGGATCTGATAAGGCATTGGCAGCAACGGAAAAGTTGGGCCAATTACTTCGGTACAGCCTTTATGAGACCGACAAACTGGTGACGGTTAGTGAAGAAATCGATGCTGTCCTGGGTTATGTAGAATTGGAGAAGTTACGCTTTCGCGAAAGCGTACAAACCACCATACACTGCGATCCACAAGCACTGCATCTTCAAGTAACGCCATTTCTGCTCATGCCACTCGTGGAAAATGCCTTTAAACATGGCGTGGTAACCGATCCTAATCTGCCGATTACCATCCATATAGGTTTGGAACAAAAAACGCTGCATTTAAAAGTGTCCAATGCGATCGCACAACGCCAAAAAGATAGTGTAGGCGGAATAGGTATAGAAAACCTGCAAAAGCGCTTACAACTCACCTATGGCAGCGACTATAGCTTTGATAAAACGATTGCGGACGAAGTGTTTACCGTTGTCATTAAAATCCATTTTCCATCATGATCAAATGCATCCTTATAGACGATGAGCCACTTGCGCTAGAATTGCTGGAATCGCACATCAAACACACGGATGGTGTGGAGTTGCTACAATCGTTTACCAATCCTATTAAAGCGCTGCAAGAGCTGGAACAGCTACAACCAGACCTTATTTTTTCTGACATTCAAATGCCAGAGCTTTCTGGCATGCAGTTCTCTAAAATCGTCGGGAACAAATTTCCCATCATTTTTACAACGGCTTATGATCAATATGCCGTGCAGGGATACGAACTGGACGTGGTGGATTACCTGCTAAAACCCATTTCTCTGGAGCGCTTCCAGAAATCTGTTGCTAAGTTTCAAAGCCGAAGCTCAACCTCTTCTACCGTTTCAACTACCAGCGTACCAGACTATATTTTTGTAAAAAGTGAATATAAAACGCTCAAGATCAATCTTGCAGACATACACTACATCAAGGGAATGGCAGATTATGTGACCATTGTGACGGCAGATAAAAAAATCCATACGCTTGAAAACCTGAAGCATTATGAGAAGACCTTGCCTGGAACAAATTTTATGCGTGTGCACAAAAGCTACCTCATCGCCATGGATAAGATCGAGTTCATTGAGCGCAATCGAGCTGTGATTTTAGGAGATTACATTCCCGTGAGTGAGACCTATAAGAAAGCCTTTTTTGATAGGGTAAATGGGTGATAATCTCTTATTTTTATGGGATGACTCGCTCTAAACTCCCAGAAAACCCTAAATCCATCTTTGCCGAAATGACGCAGCTGGCGATCCAGCACGGTGCGCTCAATATGTCACAGGGATTTCCCAGTTTTCCAGCAAGTCAGGAACTTAAAGAGCTCGCTTCACAGGCCATTCTGGAGGATCATAATCAGTACGCGCCCATGACGGGTTTGCCGGCCTTGCGTGTGGCCATAAGCCAGATGTTTGAATCACAACATCAAGCATTTTACGATCCAAATCAGGAAATCTGTATCACGGCAGGTGCCACTCAAGGAATTTTCACAGCTATTCAGGCAACCGTTTTCAAGGGCGATGAGGTCATATTGTTCACGCCAGCTTACGATTGTTATGAACCTGCCATAAAAGTGGCTGGCGGTATTCCCATAAAGATTCCCATGAGGATGCCTGATTTTACCATCGACTGGGATCATGTGCGAGATGCTATTAGTTCCAAGACCAAGATGATCATCATCAACTCGCCACACAATCCCAGCGGGAAGTTAATGACCCACGAGGACATGCTCCAGCTGGAAAAAATTGCCGTTGAAAACGATCTAATTGTTTTGAGCGATGAGGTTTATGAGTTCATGGTTTTTGATGATCACGAGCATCGCAGCGCGAGCCGCTATCCAGGCTTGAAAGAACGCAGTTTTGTGATGGGCAGTTTTGGCAAGACGTTTCACGTCACCGGTTGGAAAACCGGGTTTTGCCTAGCGCCGCCAGCGCTTATGAAAGAGTTTTTGAAGGTGCACCAACAAGTTGTTTTTTGTGTTAATCAACCCATACAACATGCCATTGCCCATTATTTAAAACAACCACAGCATTATCTGGATTTGGGTCAGTTTTACCAGCGCAAGCGCGACCTGTTTCTCAACCTGATCAAGGATAGCAGGTTCCAATTCAAACCTTCAGAAAGTACCTATTTCCAACTGCTGGACTATTCTGAAATTACAGATGAAAGTGATCTCGCTTTCGCGAAAGCGATAACCATCAACCACAAGATTGCTAGTATTCCTATATCGGTTTTTATGCAAGGTCGTGATCCTGAAATGCTGCGATTTTGCTTTGCCAAAGAAGATGAAGAGCTGGTTGCAGCCGCTAAAATTTTAAATGAATTGTGAAAGCTATGTCTGAAAAACTAAAAGTATCTCTGATCCAAACTTCATTGATCTGGGAAAATCCAGAAGCTAACCTCAACGCTTTTGATCAGAAACTAAAGGCGCTTTATGGAAAAACAGATCTTTTGATTTTACCTGAGATGTTTACGACAGGTTTTTCCATGAAACCAAAAGATCTAGCGCACTCCTATTCCATCTATGACTGGTTTAAAGACCACGCCATGGCTGGCGACTTTGCTATTTATGGTAGTGTCATGTTCGTAAAAGACAATGGTGGTTATTGTAACCGAGGTGTTTTTATGAAACCCGATGGTGATTTCACGCTGTACGACAAGAGGCATACGTTCACTCTAGCTGGTGAACATGAAGTCTTTGACGCTGGTCAAAAACCGGTCATCGCAACCTATAAAGAATGGAAATTTAACCTGCAGATTTGTTATGATTTGAGGTTTCCGGTTTTTGCTCGTAATGTACAGGATTATGATGTTCTGCTTTATGTGGCTAACTGGCCCGTACCAAGAGTGAACGCTTGGGATGCTTTATTGAAAGCACGTGCGATAGAAAACATGGCCTATTGCATAGGTGTCAATCGAGTAGGAACCGACGGTACCGGTATGGACTACAGCGGTCATTCTCAGGTTTATGATGTATTGGGTCATGAATTATTGGAACATCCTTGGGAAACCGAAGACGTTAAAACCGTCGAATTGGACAAGGAAAACATTCATTACAATCGTAATAAACTAAGATTCTTAGAAGATCGTGATGGCTTTACTCTAGCTTGACCGTAGTGATATAATCCCAATTCGCCTGTAATGGTATCAACTCTGGATAGTACACGACTTTCTCAGGTTGCCGATTTAACAGCCAGTTACCTGGATCGTAGCGTCCATTATTGTTACTATCATAGATGACTCTTATGTAATAATTGTTGGGGTCTAGGTATTCAAAGTTATAGGTGTCGTTCTTTGATGCCGTTATGGAGGCTACGACATCCAGCTTTTCTGTGACGATTTGTATGATTACGGGAAATTGCGAGCCACCTTCTAATGTGACAGGAATATTCCCAAGATCTGATGCCGCCTTAGTCGTGTACACGCTCGTTATGGTATCGTTGGTATAGCCATAAAAATCAGTGACCGCGCCTGGAAGCAATCTCAAATTATAACGTTGCTCTGGCTGGACATTAAAGGAATACGTCATTACGTTTTTAAGGGAATCCAATCGTATCCCAAAATCCTGCGGAACCGAATCCTTATCGATCAAGTCCATCAACAATGGGTTGATATCTACAATAGGCGTGTTGGCATTTAATTGTAATGGCGAGCTCAATTTAAACTGACCATACTTTTGAACGGAAAGGCTGTCCACGTCCAGATTTTCTTTCAATCTAGCCGTTAACGTGTCCTGAAAACTACCATAGGATGCCAGTAATACCAGACTGTCCTGCTCAATTATTGGTTTATACCAGTATTCTAAAGTGTCTGTTTTTTCAAGTTTTGTGATTCTGCTTTCACTAATTAACGACTTATCCAGTGGTTCAACATTCAGGCTGTCCAGCTCTCCATAATAACCTATTTGTATACGGCTCTGTCCCACGTGAGTGGCACGTCTCAATGCTTTATCCTGAATGGGCTCATACATCTGGATATTATAGGTCTCATCAGTTGGTACGGTGATAGGTTCGCTAATGAACCCTATCTTATCTCCTTGCGGATCAAATTTTAAATTACTGGATTTTTCCTTAAGCGCTACCAGCCTATAGGTACCTGCTTTTAAATTTTCCATGGTAAAAGTGGTGAGACTGTCCAGCGTATTCACGACATACCTAGGCGTTTCTTTATAAATAACAGAATCTGTATAGGCACTATCCACTTCGTACAACATGACGTTGACAAAATCATCTGCCTTGTTATTAAGCGCATCACTAATGCTTCCACTCAATTTTAAGGAGTCAATGTAGCTTCCCGTACTAAAAACATATTTGAAAAATGGATACGGATTACCTTCTGTATTATCAACGATACTCTGGCCGAAATTGAGAACATAAGTCGTATTCTCCAGCAAAGTATCTGTAATCTCGATCGTTAATTTTTTGGACACACCACCTTGAGGTCGTATCAAAGGACGATTCTTGAGCGGTGGCGAAATGACCAGTTGCTTTTGTAAATCCTTCAGTTTGATATATTCATCAAACGTGATTTCAATCTTCTGGTTCGTAAAATTGACCGTGTAATTATCTGGAAAAGCACGCAGGATCTCTGGCGGCGTCTCGTCAATAGGACCACCGCTGGGCGATCCGCGTTTGGCACACTGAACCAGTAAAATGGCGATGGCAATGGTCCACAAGTAATGGCTGTATTTCTTTCTCACAATTTTCAAAACGCTCGCAAGTTAACAGATATTTTATACTGATATTCCCATAGTCGCCATAGAAATGCGCGTGCCCTTAATTTTAAGCAATTCACGTGCACACAAGGTCAAGGTCGTTCCCGTGGTGACCACGTCGTCGACTAGTAAAACGTGCTGGTTTTCTGGGATTTCTTCAGCGATGGCATAGGGTGATTGGGTCTCGTCACTGCGATGTCTCTGGTCCAATTGTGCTTGTTTGATGGTGTTGCGGTTTTTGGTAAGCACGCTTTCGCGAAAGCGAACTCCCAACTCATCTGCAATACATTGACCAAACTTTGTCACCTGATTATAACCTCTTTCACGCAACCTTTTGGGATGCACCGGTACGGCAACTACCAGGTCCACGTCTGCAAATCGCGGATCAGTCGCCAGTAGGCTGCCCAGCCATTTACCCATAAACGTGCCTATGTGTTCCTGTTTTTGGTACTTCAAGGCATGGATCAACCGTTGAACCGTGCCTATCTTTTCATAGTATAGAAGGCTCGTAAGGTGTAATAAAGGGATGCGTGCATAAAACAATTCCCGCATTTTGTCGTTTTGAATCAAGTCGTGGTAAGCGACCGGCAAAAGCATGCGGCAACGCGTGCACAAGGTTTCTTCACCGGCAGATAGTGATATATCGCAGCCCGTACAGGTTTCTGGGTACAATAGATTAACAAAATCCCGAACTAACGACTGCATAAAAATTAATAGCTTAGCACACTAAAGATAAACAAGCTCATGGCATCTACCCAAGACAATCGTTTTCTCAAGATATTTTTTGCAGTCATTGTACTGCTACTCGTCCTTCTCGCCTACTGGTCCTACACCACATACCAAGAGAATGAAGAAATCAAAGGCAGCCTTACCCAGGAAAAGGAGCGCATTGAAGAAGAACTCAAGAACATCTCTCTGGAATACACTGCCGAAATTGAAAAAGGCAACATGCTAAGCAACGACCTGATCGATGCCAGACAACGCATCACAAGGTTGCGAGACAGCGTGATCAATCTTGAAGGCAGCGTGGCAGTTATGTCCCGTTTGCGCCAGGAATTGAGTCGCATCAAAGAAGAGCGTGTCAAACTCAACAACCGCATTGCAGATCTTGAAAAAAGCAACAACTATCTCGTGCGTATCAATGACAGCACACTGGCAGCGCTCAATCAAGAGATCATTAAAGCAGAGCTGCAAACTGAAACGGTCAATTCCCTGAGCAAAGAAGTAGAGAAAGCAGCCACACTCATTCCTACCAATTTCACCATGGAAGGCGTCATCATAAGAAGATCTGGACGACAAATCGTGAACGATAAGGCCAGCCGCGTGGACGATTTAAAAGTGTGTTTCACCTTACCAGAAAACGGCCTTGCGCCAAAAGGTGTCAACAAATTCTACCTGCAGGTCATCAACCCAGAAAACAACGTGATGGGCGTGACTAAAACCGTAAGCTTTGAAACGCAAACACTTACCTATTCCAAAATTGTAGAGTTCAATTATCAAGGTAAAGAACTGGACATTTGTGAGCTGGTAGAGGCAGATGTCGATAAAATTACCAAAGGTTCCTATCGCGTCAACCTCTTCAATGGACCTGTGCGCGTATCGAGCAGTGAGGTTGTTTTTAGATAGATTTTCTAAGTAAAAAAGAGTGCGGTTGATGTTTTCGCTTTCGCGAAAGCGAAATAATTCTCATCCAACTACTTCAATCCAAGCCTTTTTTTAACTTTGCCAGCTATGGCAAACAACGATCAAGATCAGTTCAAAAAGGTACTCTCACACGCAAAGGAGTACGGTTATGTATTCCAATCCAGTGAGATCTATGACGGCTTGCAGGCTGTCTACGACTACGGCCAGAATGGAGCCGAGTTAAAGAAAAATATACGTGAGTACTGGTGGCAGGCCATGACGCAGCTCAACCAGGATATCGTTGGGATCGATGCAGCCATCTTTATGCATCCCACAACCTGGAAAGCTTCTGGTCACGTGGATGCCTTTAACGATCCATTGATCGACAATAAAGATTCCAAAAAACGCTATCGCGCCGATGTACTTATCGAGGATTATTGCGAGAAGCACTTGCAAAAAGCGAATAAGGAGATCGAGAAAGCAGCCAATAGATTTGGTGAAGACTTTGACGCAAAGCTCTACAGCGAGACCAATCCTCGTGTGGTAGGTTACCTGAAAAAATCCAAAGAACCGGTAGAGCGCCTCGCAAAATTGCTACAGGCCGAAGATCTTGCCGGTGTAAAGGCATTGATTGAAGAATTGGAAATCGCAGATCCAGATACGGGTTCTAAGAACTGGACTGATGTACGTCAGTTCAATTTGATGTTCGGGACTAAGATAGGTGCCAGTGCAGACACAGCGACTGATTTGTATTTACGTCCAGAAACAGCTCAAGGTATTTTTGTGAACTTCCTAAACGTTCAAAAATCGGGACGTATGAAGATTCCGTTTGGGATTGCGCAGACCGGTAAAGCATTTAGAAATGAGATAGTTGCGAGACAGTTTATATTCCGTCAGCGAGAATTTGAGCAGATGGAAATGCAATACTTTGTCAAACCAGGCACGGAACTGGAATGGTTTGAAGTATGGAAAGAGAAGCGTATGGCGTGGCACAGCTCACTAGGTTTGGGAGCAGATAATTATCGTTTTCACGACCATGAAAAGCTAGCGCATTATGCTAATGCGGCGACAGATATTGAGTTCAATTTCCCATTTGGCTTCAAGGAACTGGAAGGAATCCACTCCAGAACAGACTTTGACCTCAAGGCTCATGAAGAGTACAGTGGTAAAAAATTACAGTTCTTTGATCATGAAGAGAACAAGAACTACGTTCCTTATGTGATCGAGACATCCATTGGATTGGATAGAATGTTCTTGGCGGTGTTCTCTACTGCATTAGTTGAGGAAACCCTAGAAGATGGATCTGAACGTACCGTTCTGAAAATTCCAGCGGTATTAGCACCGGTAAAAGCTGCGATTCTACCATTACTCAAAAAAGACGGATTACCAGAAATCGCTGAAGAAATCATCAACGATCTCAAATGGTCCATGAAAGTCCAGTATGATGAAAAAGACGCCATAGGACGCCGCTACAGACGCCAGGATGCTAACGGGACACCATTTTGTGTAACCATTGACCACGATACTAAAGAAGATCAAGCCGTAACCGTGCGCGATCGCGATACCATGACCCAAGAACGCATTGCCATTAAAGATTTGAAAACTTATCTAGAAAAGCGTGTGGCCATGAGTGAGTGGTTGAGAAAGATATAATCGTTATCACATATTAAACGATTCAAAAAAGGGTAAACTTGAAGTTTACCCTTTTTGTTTTATAAATGTTTGCACTTGGATCTGTCCAGATCTATGAGCAAATAATTAAAAATAAGCTTTCAACTGCACGCTGCCGGTATGTACTGTCCGTGCCGTTTCAGAATTACGGCCTTGATAGCTTAGGTTGAGATCTATAAAATTAGTGACCTTTTTCTGGACAAGCAGGTTCCAAGTAAGATTTTGACCAGCCTGCAGTCCTTCCAACATCTGGAAACCTACCGGAGAAAAGGCTTGTCCAGTAAAGTCGTTGTTCACGTAACGCAACTCGCCATTGATAGCATACTTCTGTCCATTGTTTAAGCTCCAGCCCAAGCCCAGGTTTTGTTGGTCCAGCGTCGCGGTATCGTTGATCTGGTTGTCCTTCTTTTGGTATTCATAGAACACATCAATCCTATTGCTTTCTCCAAATAGATACGAAATCTGTGGCTTCAATAAATTCTCATCGATCTCAAAATTTCTATTGGCAAAATTCTCACTGCAGCTGGCGTTAAAACCCGTTTGACCGTTAAAAGTAAACAGCCAGCTATCGGCTATTTTATGGAGGAAAGTGATCTGGTGGCTTTCCAGTTCTGACTCGATGCTGCCTATACTTTGCAGGTTTTCTGTCGTAGTACTTAAATAAGTATAGTTGGTCGTGTAGCGCTGCTTGCCACGGTTGAAAAACAGACTGTTTCTAAAGCTAAGATTCAAGCCCAACTGGTCGCCACGGTCATCAAACGGATTCAAATCAAAGCGCTCGCCTTCTCTCACAACCTTCCTATCGATCAAATAACTGGTCTGATTGTAAAACTGCGAAAGCACTTTTTTCAACCCTTCTTCACCAGACCAGGAAATAGGATTGAGCGTGATGGTTTGGCTAAATTTATTTTGGTGAATGGGTATAAAAATCTGATTGGGCAGCAAGATCCTTACATATCGCGCCTGGTCCTGGAATTGTGCCACTTCAAATTCATTCAAATCCTGGATGCCGTCGCCATTATAATCAATCCACGTAAAAGTTCCCTGTCCAGGGTTGACTTCCAGATAGGTGAAATCCTGTTGTGGGATCGTACCGCTGTTAGTCTCATAAGTCGTGTTCCATAAGATTTTATTCTTGAACAGCTTGCGATTGTACAGCACGCGACTGTTCAACGACACTTCATTATCAATCGCGGGATCTTCACTTTTGAGAACCCTGTAATTGGCATAAATCAGCAGGTTTTGAACCTCATCTTTGATGGGCTGTGATCTGACATAGTAATTATTACTGCGGTTCACACGCTGCAAATCGCCAGCCCGCAAGCTGTCATTGACTCGATAGCGGTACCCTATTTCCACAAAAGTGGCTGTGGAATCACCACGACCGGCATACACCTCATATTCCGTGAAGCGTTGCGATAATGCAGTGAGCTGCCCAGTAACTTTATCCATCTGCTCGTTATCTTCAAGATTGAGTCGCGCGCCGGCCCAATTCTTTTGGAATCGTTTGATAACCGAGGCATCTGCCCTATTAAATGTAGATTGTTGTGTGGTAGAGTTGGTGGAGAGTACGCTTCCGCGAAAGCGAGATAACCATCCATCACCCTGCAAACGACCAGCCACATTGTGTCGATTACCATTGTAGCGGTCAGAAAACTCCAGATGCTGAAAGGTGTAATTTGCCGTGATGGTCGTGTCGCGCACATAGTTGATCCCAGCATTCGTAAATAATTGGTCGCCAACGGTGCTGTCCAGGTTCCAGTCGCGATTGAACTCGATGTTGTAAACGCGCTCGACGTTGCGGAAGTCGGACTGGATAAAATCAGTATTTGCCAGAATCTTTAACGTCTGTGTAGAATCCTGCTGGAACAGCACTTGCTCCACTCCAAGTTTTGCGGCAACACCAGTGTTATTGTTATCATCAATGGCAGAAAATCGGTTCAAGTCATTATTGCTTGCGGCCACCTCTGTATTGATCTTTGTCGTGTTTGCGAGTTGGTATTGCGCTTTGAGGCCTGCAATGGTCAAAGTCTCTGGAGCAAACAGCTGTATAACGGGTTCAAAACTACCTTGCGGGACACCATTGGCGGGCTCTCGATATTCATAGATGTTAGAGATCGCCTGACTGTCGATAAGCACATAATTTCCCTGATTATCACCCACAAAACTAAACCGCACATTAAACAATTCTGCCTGCGGATCCTGTGAAAAGACAAATCTAGGCACGCCATTAATCACTTGACGTGCGTATTGGATTCGGTTTTCAGAAAAGTCTGCCCTTACAGCGCTGGGCGCGATCGCTTGATTGGGATCATCGCCGGCAGCGGCAAGAATATTCACTTGATCCTCATTCAAATCTTGCTGTAAGGGTTGGTTTTTGGCATCACTTTCTGTGTAGGCATAGGTGTCGATTTTGAGCCTTTCGCTTTGAAAACCGCCGGTAGCATAGCCTATAAATCTGGTGAAATTGCGTTCGCTGTATTGATATTCAATAGAAATACGCATCTCGCTCGTGATGGGAAAGGTCGGGTTAAAGCGCACCTCGCCGGCATTGTAATCGATGATGTAATCTGCATTTTCACCACGAGTAAGCAATACACCATTCACAAAAACCCGTTCACTACCCGAAATCACCAGAATAAACAACTCGCCTTGTTGACCTACCAATTTGTAGGGACCTTGATTACCTTCTTGACCCGTAAACCGACTGGTATTAAAGGTACCGCGAACCAAAGCTCCAGCCGCACCGGCATAACCGCTGGACTCATCACCATCAAATTTGATTTGTCCCGCAATTCCCTGAACCCGTTTTGTGAAGTTATTGAACTGATAGTCGGTTTGTTGAAGGTCCACATCGCCAGCTCGTATGTTCCAATTGTCGCTAAATAGTTCTATGAAAATTTGGTCAAATTCATCGAGGCGTTGGGCATAACCGTTTTGGGTTTGAGGCACATTAGCGTCCTGGATGGAAGCGCGCAGAGACACTTTTTCAGATAACTGTCCTGTGATGCGCAAATCGAGCTCAGAATCTACCACGCTGTTTTGGTTGTTTCCTACTCTTATACCACGAGTTATACTACCTGAAACCTGTAAACCATCAAACGGAATAAACGTGGGTTTATAAGTTGGCTTTTTCAATGCCACGAGTTGCTCCTGTCGGCTGTTTTCTCCTAAAATGATGGATGTGTCGTATAGTTTATAAGATCTGGTAAGCAAATTGTCCAGTGGCAAATACTGGACATCAATACTGTCTGTGGCTATTGCGGTCGCATTCTTTACAATGATCAAGGCGTTGGAATAATCAACGCGATAAGATGTCGTGTCAATAGGCCTTCCTGTCTTGTCCTTGATTCTGATAAAGTTAGGGTTGACACTTATCTCATGAAAGGCAATCGTATCGCTAACCACCAACCTCTTTTTTATCACGCCAGAATATTCCTGGGTATGCGCCAGCCAGCTACCTGCAAAGAATAAAAAAAGTAGCTTCCACTTCATGTTTTGATAGAACAGTTTATACTCAAAAATATTTTAAAATAGTAAGTTGAGCCTATCATAGTTAACCCGAACACAAAAATCAATATTTATTTTTGATAGGGTATGCCAACTCCTTTACCCATGAAAAATATCATTTACCGGTTTCTAGCACTCATTCTTATTTGTTCTTCTTATTCCTGCTTGCAGAATACACCAGAGGAAACGGTGCTGCCCGATGGCATGTCTTTAGATCAATTTAGAAATTTAGACGTCACGGCATTCCAACACTCTGTCAATGGTCGCGACGATATTGAAAACGGACTTGATGCACTTTGGGTTCACCACTCAAATCAACAAGAAAACAATCCAGGGAATACATTCACGATGAAGAGTTTCAAAAACAGCTTCGGGAATAACTATTTGTACTACCAACAAGAAGTTTTAAATGATGATTCTCTACAAGCTATTGCATTCTTTATGGAATACTCCAAATCATTTACTGGAAAAATAAAAATTATACAGCTCAAAGAATCATTCAAGTGTTCTAAAGGTCGAGGACAGCAAGAATGGTCTCCAGATCTATGTTTGTAATTTACCCTAATATTTCCCGCAACCGTTCTACAACCGCTGTACAACCTATAGATTCCATCACGTTCTCGTATCCACTAGGCACTTTGTTTCCATAAATGGAAGTGGGAACTAAAGGAAATTGCTCTCTATCTACCGTGATTTGATTCTCATTAGGTTGTGCAAAGGGAACAAATCCAGCATAGGGATGAGTGTTGCCCCATAATGTGATTACTGGAACACCATACATGGCTGCTAGATGGCCGTTACCCGTATCTACGGCAATCATAGCATCTAGGTTGGAAATCATCGCAAGTTCTTTTTCAAAACTCATGAAACCAGCCAGATTGAACACATTAGACTGAGTTCCAGCAACGATTTCCAGCTGCTTGCATTCCGTAGTTCCACCACCGAAGAGTACCAATTTTACATTTCCCAAAGCCAATAAAGATGAAGTAAGTTCCTGAGCCTTATGGAGTGAAAGTGCCTTTGATGCATGTGCCGCAAATGGAGCGATTCCTATCCATCGATAGTCGTGGTCGCCTACCAGACTGTTCACCTTCATCGGGATGGATTGCCGCGGCAGCACATCAGTCGCCAAAAGCTCAACTGGTAGTTGAAGTTTTGACAGGACGTCTTGATAACGTTCGATGGTTGATTTGAGCGGTTGGAAAAATTGAGGGTCGTTGACCAACTTTTTCTTTTCAGCTCTGCCTTTATCGATGGTTGATTTGATGGGTTTGCGCATGAAGGAGCGCAATATTTTGGTGCGTAGAACATTGTGAAAATCGGCTATCGCATCTGGCTCTTGTTCCTTCAATTGCTTGGAAAGTCGGCGCAATCCTAAAATTCCTTTGTGATCACCCTTCACATCTGCCTCGATCAACGTGATGCCTGGTATTTGACTGAGGAAGGAATGGAATCGCTTTCGCGAAAGCGAAATAACTTTGACCTCTGGGTACGTTCTACGCAGCGCCAATAGGACAGGAACAGTCATGGCCACATCGCCCATCGCACTAAGGCGTATTGTCAAGAGTCGTTGTGGCCGTTTCATTATTTTCTGGAGCGCAATATTGGGTTGAGCTCGTCATCATTGTACATCTTCATCTGCTTGTAGACCTTCATGTACTTATTGCCGTGTTCAATGTCACTAAGCAATTGGTCCAAAGCTGTGGACAAATCGACTCGTTGCTCCAGTAGGATATCGAGTTTTGCCTGGCACGCAGCCTTGTGAGCGGCACTGGCATCAACTCTATTAGCTTCTTCTTCCATATGGTAGATCTTGAGTGCGAGAATAGACAGTCGATCTACGGCCCATGCTGGACTTTCAGTATTAATGGTGGCGTCGCTTTTAGGGTTCACATCAGCATATTTGTCTAGAAAATAACTGTCGATATATTCTACCATATCTGTGCGGTCTTGATTGCTGGCATCAATTTGACGCTTTAGGCTAAGTGCCGCCACAGGATCAATATTAGGATCGCGTATGATGTCCTCATAATGCCATTGAACCGTATCGATCCAACATTTGCGGTACAGCAAATGTTCAATTAATTGGGAAGAACGATCATACGGATTCTCAAAAGGCTGATCAACAGTATTGACCTCATGATACGTATCGATGGCTTCCTGGAAAATAGAATTGGCTTTTTTAGAGAACATGTTTACAATTTAGATTGCAAATATAGAATTTCTCTACCTACTGTCTATCGCAGCAGCAACGCTAGAACCATCAACAACACTGGTAAAATAAACAGTAATTCACGTCCTATTTTATGGCGTATGACCTCTATGGATCGCACAAGAAAAATGGAAAGCGCTGGTACCAGGAGCACAATAAAATAGGATTGTAATAAAACGGTCACGGCAAGCGCACAGATCCCTGAAAACACCAAAACTGAAAACCTAGGCCGCACCCGTTGCTGAATATCGACCAGCTTGATGATATAGATCAACAAACCTATGACGCCCGCAAGAGCTAGTAGCCAATACACTGTTTTTATAGGTGCCCAGACATTCCATAAGAATGACAAGTCGTAAAGCGTAGGATCCCAAAGGGATGACAATAATTCGTAATCCATATAAACCTCTGCCGTGTAGGTAAGCAAGCCTACACATGCCATGGCTAGAAATGGTATGACCCAATGGTTCCACTTGTTCCTAGCAAAAAGAAAAACGGCAACGAACACCACGATGATAAAAACCACCATCAAAGGGTTGACTAGAATGGCGATACTGATCCAGAAACTTCCATCAAATATCTTGCGAATGCTCTCAGTTCCTTTTTTTAAACTCAAAAGACGCCTTAATGACAAGAGTAGTAGAAAAAGGCACAGAATCATTTGCCACGACACACCAGCAATGACCATGGTTAACAGTAGCATGGTAGTCGCAAACAATCCAAAGGAATTTTGTCCCGTGAGTTCGTTTTTAACAATGATGAATTGTACCAGCAGCAGTGATGACGGTAGGAAAACCGCATAGATCAGAAATTCCCATTTCCACTGTGATTCCATAAAGACCAGCAACAACAAGCTGCCTAAACTTAACAGCAACATTCCCATCAAGTAATGAAAAGGCTGTGATGTGCTAAAAAATCTGGAAAGCATATTGTTTTTTCACTATTTTTGTGGCCTTAAAGCAAGTTACTGCAATGAAAGATTTATTTGAGGCCATCGCCTATTTATTCGAGAACATTTTAATGGTGCCATTTAACCTATTGCGCGAGCTAGAACTAGAGAACTGGTGGCTGGCAAATACACTTACATGGGTAGCCATTGTTGTATTGATCCTTGCATTGGGTTACTGGATTAAGCAATTGCGCATCTTTGACCAGAATGATGAAGAAGATCGTTCACAAACAGCACACTCCTTTTTAAAATAAGCCTATAGGTCAAAGCCTATATCGGTTCTATAATACATCCTATCAAAACCTAGTTCATCTATGTTTTCATAGGATTTTTTTGTGGCCTCGTGGAAGTCATTGCCAAAGCTGGTCACAGCGATCACGCGACCACCAGCGGTAACGATTTTGCCATCCTTTTCTGTAGTACCGGCGTGAAAAACGATACTACCTTTTACGTTTTCAAGTCCGGTGATTTCCTTTCCTTTTTCATAGGCTTCCGGATAGCCTCCAGATACGAGCATGATTGTAGCAGCACTACGCTGATCGATGGAGAGTTCTTCTTTGTGTAGTTCCGCTTTCGCGAAAGCCTGCAAATGAGAAAGCAAGTCACTAGACACCAGCGGTAGAACTACCTCAGTCTCTGGATCGCCCATTCTCACGTTATATTCAATCACTTGAGGCTCACCATCTACAATCATCAAACCAATGAAAATGAAGCCTTTATAGGTGATCTTTTCCTTTTTCAAGCCATCAACGGTAGGTTTGATAATGCGATCCTCAACCTTTTTCATCAAGACCTCATCTGCAAAAGGTACTGGAGAAATGGCGCCCATGCCACCAGTATTGAGACCTGTATCGCCTTCACCTATTCTTTTGTAATCCTTGGCCGTAGGCAAAACCTTGTAACTATTGCCATCTGTCATCACAAAGACGCTCATCTCTATACCATCTAGAAATTCTTCAATCACGACCTTGTTGGACGCCGCGCCAAATTTCCCACCAACAAGCATTTGCTCGAGGGATTCCTTAGCCTCATCTGCATCTGGGATGATCAGCACGCCTTTACCACCAGCAAGACCATCTGCTTTTAATACAAATGGTGGTTTGAGGCTGTCGATAAATTGCATTCCTTCCTTTAGTGTGTCTGCAGTAAAGCTTTGATATGCCGCCGTAGGCACCTTGTTGCGCATCATGAATTCCTTGGCAAACTCCTTGGATCCTTCCAATACCGCACCTTTTTTAGACGGCCCAATAACGTTGACGTGGTTGAGCTGCTCATCCTGCTGGAAAAAGTCATAGATACCTTCTACTAGTGGAGCTTCAGGACCAACGACTACCATTTCAATATCGAGTTCCAGCACTTTGGTCTTTATGGTGGCAAAATCAGTGACTGAGAAATCTAGATTGGTTGCCAATTGCGATGTACCAGCGTTACCTGGCGCGACGTAAAGTTTAGTAAGTAATGGACTTGCGGCAATGGATCTTGCAAAAGCGTGCTCGCGACCACCGCTGCCTAATATCAAAACATTCATAGGAAGGTTGTTAAGGTCGCAAAAATATAGAAAGCAGTTCGTAACTTAGAACCTAAGCCCGTGATATATTCGCAGGCAGTATAGAAAAACTACATGTCATTTTTAAACCACTAAAAATAACAACTATGATCTTGTATAGAAAAAGTCTGTTGAGAGCACTGCTTGCCGTTACCATAGTGCTTTCCATACCATTGATAGCGATGCAGTTTACTGCTGAGGTTAATTGGTCCCTATTTGATTTCGTTGTGATGGGATTGATGGTTTTTTGCCTGGTCATCGTCCTTGAATTTATAAGATCCCGATGGAGAAATAAAAAGCAACTGATTCCTTTTATCATATTAGCTCTAGCGGCCTTTCTATTGCTTTGGGCGGAGCTTTCTGTTGGGATTTTCGGATCGCCCATAGCTGGATCATAGACCAGATTCCCTAGATTTAGAAAAATTCAGATCACAAATGCCATTACCGCTGTTTAGAAAATCCCTGCAATGGCAAGGCTATGATTTGAAAAAGGCGCATCAGGTGTTGGAGACTTCTTTGAAGTGGACTCATGAGGATAGGTTAGGGCAAAGGGATCTTATTTTCAAGCACCACCTAAAAACCAACGCCTTTTACAATACACATGTCCAGAACAAAAGTGTTCCTTGGGAAGCACTGCCCATTCTCACTAAAGCAGATTTACAGCAACCGCTACACCAACGGCTTAGCAAAGGCTACTCGACCAAAAACGTTTTTAAAGGCAAGACCAGCGGTTCCAGCGGTCATCCATTCTCTTTTGCCAAAGACAAGTTTTGCCACGCCATGACATGGGCGGCTTTTGACCATGCCTACCAGCAACACGGCATCGACCTGGACCGCTCACTGGAAGCTCGGTTTTACGGCATTCCATCCAGCGGTTTGCCTCGATTGAAGGAGCAATTGAAGGATTTTGTGGGAAACCGGCACCGATTTTCCATTTTTGATATGAGTGATAGTGTGTTGAAGGGTTATTTAGATCGCTTTCGCGAAAGCGAATACCATTACATCAACGGCTATACCAGCAGCATTGTACTTTTTGCAAAATATTGCCAGCCACAAAATGTGGTTCTCAAAGAAATTTGTCCATCGCTGAAAGTGTGCATCGTCACTAGCGAAATGCTCTTTGAAGACGACCGAACCTTGCTAGAATCTGTACTGGGAATTCCAGTGATCAACGAGTACGGCAGTAGCGAGACCGGATTGATCGCCATCCAGAATGCAGATGGTGATTTTGCGCTTAACAACAAAACTCTTTTTATTGAGGTCGTAGACCATCAAAACCAACCTGTTCCAGATGGAACCGTAGGCAAGATTTTAATTACCGATTTGTTCAATAAAGCACACCCATTTATACGCTATGAGATAGGCGATCTAGGCAGCATATCAACTCATAATGGCATTCAAATTCTTGAGCAATTACAAGGTCGCACCAGTGACATCGCGAGATTGCCCAATGGTAAAGTCATCCCAGGACTGACCTTTTATTACGTCACTAAAAGTGTGATGAGCGACTCCAACAACGTCCTGGAGTTTATCATCATCCAGAAAGAAGCCTTGGTTTTTGAAGTGCAATATGTCGCGCAAAAAGAGCTCACCGCGCTGGAAAAAGAAAAAATCGCAAAGGCCATGGCTACTTATGCAGATGCTTCCATTGAAATTGTATTCACTAGAAAGGAGCGCCTGGACCGCAGTAAACGTGGTAAGTTGAAGCAATTTATGAGTGAGGTTTCCTAACCATTTATCTTGTGCCTCATTCTGTTTTTTACAAAAAACTGCTCAAAGAAAAACATTAGCATACACCAGCAGCTTTTCAGGAATCCGTAGCCTAGGTGATCTCGATACACGGCTAAGTTGTATTTGATCAAATCAAATTTTGAAGACGACAAACCATCTCCCAATCGGTAACTGGCGAGCGGTTCCTGGATGCCTATGGCAGGACCACCCTTTTTGAGAACATCCAGCCACATGGCCCAATCTTGTCGTTTTCGCATGTTGGAAATAGGGATTTTACCTATGACTTTTGCCTCGTAAATTCCCGTGAGATTTCCTAGATAGTTGGTTTTATGAAGCTTTTCAAAAGTCAATTTCTCAAAAACACGCTGGACGGCGATAGGTTTTGAAGAATGCTCATCAAAAATCTCATAAGCCGAATAACAGACAGACCTGTCGCTAGATTTCATCGCCTTTAACTGCGTCATTAGCTTATGGGGCTTCCATAGGTCGTCTGCGTCTAGAAAAGCGATGTAGCGGCCTGTAGCATGCTTTAAAGCTTCGTTGCGAGTGAAACCAGCGCCCATGTTGACAGGATTCTGTTGTACGATAAAGTTGATGTCTTGTTGTTGGTTTTGTTGGGAATACGCTTTCGCGAAAGCGTAACTACCATCACTACTCTGATCGTCTACAATTATAATTTCAATAGGCCGATAGTCCTGCTGCAGGATGCTATCCAGCGTCTGGTCTAGAGTTTTAGAGTTGTTGTAAACGGGAATGATGACAGAGACGAGATCCATCTAGTAGGCCTTTTCCTCACCGCTGAAGATGTTGAGTACGGTCCTGAAAATAATGCGCAGGTCCATCATTGTGCTCCAGTTCTCAATGTAATAAATGTCATTGCGCACACGGCCTACAATATCTTCATCGCTCTCGACCTCGCCACGGTAACCGCTTACCTGTGCAAGGCCGGTGATGCCAGGTTTTACAAAGTGGCGCACCATAAATTTATCGATACGCTCTGCATACATGTGCGTATGGCTCACCATATGCGGTCGCGGTCCCACGACACTCATATCGCCTTTTAAAACGTTGAAAAACTGCGGCAGCTCATCTATACTGGTCTTACGCAAAAACTTACCCATGTTAGTGATACGATGATCATTGCGCGACACCTGATGCAGGTGTGCCGTTTTGTTAGGCACCATGGAACGAAACTTATAGCACTCGAACTCTCTATAATCTAAACCATTACGTTTTTGCTTGAAAAAAACGGGTCCTTTGGATTCTAGTCGTATGAGAATGGCAAGTATAGGCGTGAGCCACGACAAAATCCCAATAATAACTACGAGTGAGAAAACGATGTCAAAGACGCGTTTTGCCAGCTGGTTAACTGGATCGTCAAAAGGGATCTTGCGTAAAGAAAGTATAGGTGTCTTGCCGTAGTAATCGTACTTGAGGTGTTTGGCAATAATGGTTTCTGGGTTAGGTAGGAATTTGAGGGTTCGCAGATTGTTATCGGCGTAATCTGTTAGTTCCAATAGTTCATCATTATTGAGCTCCTTAACGGAACAGAAAATCTCGTCCGTCTTGTTTTCTGAAATAAATTCTTTGATTTGGTCTAGATCAAATCCAGCAGATTTGACGTCAAACATGTTTTGGAGTATATAGCCAAAGTCAGGATGCTTCTCAAAAAACCTTCGCAATTCCTGAGTCTCTTTGTTGTCCCCAATGAGAATTATGTTGCGTAGGTTACCACCGAAATAGCTGCGGTAATTTTTGAAAACAAAATAGAGCACTATTTTTAAAATAGCGATGGTAGTAAAAACAGCACCTATGTATTTGAAGACATAACCGCTGGTACTATCGATCTGGTAATAGTATCCAAAAAAGGCGAACACCACCAAGATAAAAAACACCAATTGCTTAAATAGCTTACTGATGAGAGTTGCAACCTTTGTATTTCTATGTATTTGGTAGAATCCTAATTGCATGGACACCACGATCCAGCAAATTCCGATAAATATTGAAAAGGATAAGGTGTCAAAATTGGACTCAAAAAAGAAGGCAGATCCATAGATGATGATCGCCAGATCAATCATATATGAAATGGGCCTGATAAGACTGGAGTACCGGCCATCACGATAACTAAGGTTATCGTCTGCTATGCTTTCTAAAGTCTTTGTGTTCACTTTTTTTGAGTTCTTCTGGCGAGAGTTGTTTGAAATAGTCGTAAGTAAGCTTCATGCCTTCCTTGCGATCTACCTTAGGTTCCCATCCTAAAATTTCTTTGGCCCTTGCAATGTCTGGCTGGCGTTGCATAGGGTCGTCTTGCGGTAGTGGTTGATAGACTATCTTTTGGTCCGTTCCCGTCAATTCTATAATTTCCCGAGCAAAGTCCTTAATAGAGATCTCGTGTGGGTTGCCTATGTTCACTGGATCTGAATAATCACTAAGCAGTAACCTATAGATTCCTTCCACTTGATCGTCTACGTAACAAAAGGATCTTGTTTGGGATCCATCGCCAAATATGGTGATGTCCTCACCTCTCAAAGCTTGACCCATAAATGCCGGTATGACACGACCATCATTCAACCTCATCCTGGGACCATAGGTATTAAAGATACGCACGATACGTGTTTCTAAACCATGATATCTGTGGTAAGCCATAGTCATGGATTCTTGGAAACGCTTTGCCTCGTCATAAACACCTCGTGGCCCTATGGTGTTGACGTTACCGTAGTAGTCTTCAGTCTGTGGATGGACCAATGGGTCACCATAAATTTCTGATGTTGAGGCAATCAACAATCTGGCTTTCTTAGCCATGGCGAGACCCAATAAGTTATGTGTACCCAACGAGCCGACTTTCAACGTCTGAATGGGAATTTTAAGATAGTCTATAGGACTGGCAGGCGATGCAAAATGCAATATGTAATCAAGATTACCTGCTACATGGACATATTTGGAAACGTCGTGGTTATAGAATTCAAAATCTTCTCTAGGGAAAAGATGCTCGATATTTTTCAGGTCACCAGTAATGAGGTTATCCATGCCTATTACATGATAACCTTCCTTAATGAACCGATCGCATAAGTGTGATCCAAGAAACCCTGCAGCACCTGTAATGAGTATTCTTTTTTTCATAGAAAACAACGTCTAGTGTGTAAATATAGAGAATTGCTAAGGTACCAGCGAGGCTAGTTGATCAATCCACTGATCGAGTATTTGTGATCTAGAGAAATGTTTTTTGACATAGCTTCTGGCTTGCATGCCCATTTGATGAGGTACGTCTGGACGCTCCTTCCAGTTTAATAGGGTTGCGACAGCACCTTCTACTGTATAATCTGACGTGTAAACACCACCATTAGAATCCTCTAAGACATTGCGCACCTCAGATGCCGCGTTTCCCAATACTAGCGATGGCTTCCCGCTAGCCATCATGCCCAGTAGTTTTGACGGCATCACGGTGTCGATGACGTCTTCTTTTTGGAAGAGAAAATGGGCATCTGCGCTGGACAGTAGCCATGGCAGGTCTGCATAAGGAACTGGATCATAATAGTGAACATTGTCCAGTTGCACGTTTTCTTTGAGCCACTGCATTCTGGAACCGGCACCAACTACGATGATTTCAAAGTGTTGAGATGGTATCGCTTTCGCGAAAGCGAGGAAAAATTCCCAATCCTGCTTGTCTCCAACATTCCCGCTATATAAAAGTTTAAACTTTTTACTCTGTAAATAAGTGTGGTTTTCTCTGGAGTCATCTACCTGAAAGCTGGCTGGATCGATCCAGTTGGGCAGGTAATGGGTTGGGGTTTTGGTTTTTGATTGTAGCTTTTTGATCATGAGGTGGCTTATGGTACTCACCTTGGATGCCTTGTCCAGTATTGACTTTTCAATTTTGAACAGCTGTTTAAAAACTTGCTTCTTGCTCCCGCCAGAAACGCCAGATTGCAATGCGGCATCGAATTCAAAGTCTTGGATGTGGATCCAGTGTGGCACCTGGTGCTTACGCGCGTGCCTACCTCCTAAATATGCAGAAGTGGTAAACGGAATAATGCTGATGACAAGGTCTGTCTTTTTGATTTTTTGCAGATTGCGCCAGCTGCCATAGGTAAAGCTTAAGATATGTAATATGCGTTTTAAAAAGGTAGGAGTCGCTGGAACGTACTGTTTGTACCTATAAATGGTAATGGTTTCGTTCTGCTCGGCTAGATAATTTTCAGCAGTGTCATAAGGCTTCTGGATCTTCCATTGTGGATAGTAGGGCATCGCGGTAACCACATTCACATAAGCACCAGCTGCTGCAAATGCATCTACCATTTGGGTAGAATATAGCCCTATGGCCGTATCTTCTGGGGCATAGTTCAAGCCGATAAAAGTGATGGTTTTTCCCTCGAGTTGCATCATTATCGATCTTTAATCACAACTGCTGGCGATCCCATGCAAACTTTTCCTGATGGCAAGTTTTTAAAAACGCTGCTGCGCGCTCCTATCACCGTGCCACGGCCTATGGTCACTCCTGGTGCGACAAAGACGTCTGTAGCCAGCCAGCATTGATCTTCAATAATGATTTTATGACTGCTGATATCAAATGTGTGTTTGAAAGGATCATGAGTTCCCGTGCATATGTAGGACCGCTGCGAGATGACTACATCATCGCCTATCTCTATCTTTCCAAGACTGTACAGGTTCACCTCATCACCTATCCAACTATTGTGTCCAATGCTTATTTTCCACGGGAACTGAAATCTGGCAGTAGGTCTTACAATAACATTTCTTCCGATTTTAGCGCCAAAGGCCCTTAATAAAAACCTGCGCCAACCGTACATGAACTGCGGTGAGCATGCAAAGAGTGTGCTTTGTACAAGCCACCATAACTGTACCGTCAAAGCGCTTCTACCCCTAAAGTTAGTAGGTAGCTTGAATTGATCTAGTTTTTGGTAGGTGTTCAATTGCTTCGGCTTTTGCTCGTATCAAATGTAAATTTACATTGGTACGGTAACTAGGGTTTTCTGTTTTGATTGGGTTTGGAAGAAAAGTAACTGATTTAATTTACATTGACACAATCAAGCTGTTGAGGCTGATAGATTATCAGCTGGCTATTTAAGAATGCTCCACTAGAGTTGTTCAATTCCAGTATGTGCGATTCATTATTAGAAAACTGTAGCAGCGTGATTTCTTCACTATCATGCACCGTGAGATTATTTATATATGGATTCTTCACCTCAAATTCGATAGTAGATTCTTCAAGACTTGTTTCCTTTATTGGACCCCTAAATATGCTAATGTCTTCGTGTTTAAATGATATCTCTTTGTTAGCAGATGTGAAATCCTTGCCGCTTTCTCCTTTTCCCTGATATCCTGATTTATCGGCAAACACCTTAAACATGTAGGATTCATTTTTTACATCAATGTTGTAAAACTTGACCTTCCATACCTCATTCACAGGAGTAACAAGAGAGTTAAGTGATATTTTATTAATTGCTGGCCACCACTGTCCTGAAAAAGAGGATGGACGGGTCATTCTATATAATTCTGTTATTGCTACTGGTTTTTTACCGTCAATCCTTAGGTCTATTGTGCTACCTATTAAAATGCTATCCGGTTTTAAAACAACCTTGTTGCCAGTAAATTCAAATTTGATTTGATTTGATGATTTAATCTCGATGACCTTATGTGTTGATGGAAAATTCTTGTCTTTGTTAGCCGCTACTGCTTTAAATAGGCCTTCTAAAATTATATGCTCCAACAGTTGGTTTCCATAATCATTGGGATGGATGGTATCTTTCAATAAATCTTTGATGTTATATCTAGGGTTCAATTTTAAAAACTCTGCCCAGTATTTACGGACAGGAATGACTCCAAAGCCATATTTATTCGTCAGATCTCTAAGAACCTGTGATTCTCCATCTTGATAGATGTTGCGGCTTATTTGCTTTATACTATCCTCTTCATAGGAATAGTGATGGTCAAAAATCAAGACGTCACTGGTTAGTCGGGACTTGATATTGCATAGAATTTCTTCAAGATCTCCATTCTTCGTCCCGCCGTAGACATGAAAAATAAGTAGGTCAGGATATTCAGGATACAAGTCAAAATGAGCCGTTTTTTTCAATACGGGCGCCTGGTAACCTCCTATGGAGTTTTTAAGTATTTCAAAATTCACTCCTGGAAATCTTTCGTTTAATTTTTCTTCAATTCGCTCCATGTTTAATCCCGAAATTATAGACTGGCCATAAAATTGAATTTTAAACGGTCTATTATGAACGTCAATATCATTAAGTAAAGTAGAGCTCTGTTCAAGTCTAGTGGGTAATTGCTCGGATATTTCTATTGACGGGAGATTGAGGTTCTTAAAGGCCTGAGAATGAACAACGCCATACTGAATAAATAGTAGAAAAAGCAGCTTGTTTTTCATTATGACATAGATTGATAAAGAGATTTCCACATAGGACCAATAGCGTCCCAAGAATAATGCCTTATTACGAACTCCCTTAATTTCACTCCCATTTCGTTACGTTGTTGGTCGCCCAATTTTGATAATTCTTTTATAGATTGTGCCAATTCTTCTTTATCAGGATTTATTAAAACGCCTCCATTATTACTCCATTGCTTCAAGATACCGGTCTGATGGGTAGTGATGACTGGAGTAGCCATCATAGCTGCCTCTAAATTGACCATGCCAATCACTTCAGAGTAACTGGGAGCAACGAAAGCGTGCGCATCACGATACAACTGGTTTTTTTCACTGCCATGAACGGCACCTATGAATTTAATATTTTGATTACTATTAGAGGCATATTGCTTTTTGAGCCTATTGGAGTATTCATTTTCTTTCCCGGCAATTAGTAGGTCAAAGTTCTCAAGTTTCAGTTGTTCAAACACTTCCAGTAGCACGTCAAGCCCCTTCTTTGGATGAAGCCTGCCCAAAAATAGGAAATAGGGTTTTTTATGGCTAATTCTCTCTGGTAGAACCGGCGTGTCGATGGCGTTGGGAATACAAACTACATTAGATTTAGGAAATAGCTTTTGTAAATTATCTTGTTCGTCTGGTGTTATGGCATGTATGTAGTTCGCTTTCGCGAAAGCGGAACTTGTCAAAAGATTAAAGTAAAGTTTCTTTTTGAGTGTACCTTCCTTCCATAGCCACGGCTCGTACATACCATGTGGACTTAAGATGAATGGAATGTCGCTATTATGGGCAGTTGTTGCCGCTGTAAATTGTGCGTGCATCCAAACGCCATGAATATGGAAAAGGGAATCACACGGCAAGGCTTTGAGATGGTCTTTAAAGTCCCCTGAGTAAAGCCATGGCCCTTTGTTTTTGAAAGATTTTATATGGTAGTCTGCTGGATCTTTCTGTGTTGTTAGAATCGTCGATTGTGGGAAATGTCTGTGTAAGTCTTCAACTACCGTGCGTATGCCGCCGCTAGCCCTTGAAACATCCTCTGTCACGTGGTATACATTTCTCATGCTGACAATAGATTATCAAGAGGTTTATCGTCCTTATTTTTTGTCGAAAACTTGTAATCCAGCATCAAAAACAAATTAATGAATAGGGAAAAATAGAGCACACCATTTTCTCTTTCCAGAATGTTTTCAGATAACATTACAATACAATAAAACAGCAACGTGGCAATAAATAGGTGATTCTTTCTATTAAAGGCTCTTATCAAATGGTATAAAAGGAATATGCTAAATAAGGCGAGACCCAAATAACCAGCGTTTAGGATTATTCCCAGAAACTGGTTGTGAGAGTTGTAGCGATTTACTGCAAGAAAGGTTGCATTATCCTGATAGCACTGTATTAATTCTTCTTTACCATCACCTACTCCAAAGCCTAAAAAACCAGCCTCAGGCATTACTTGTGCGGCACACTGTAATATGGAAAACCTGATGTTTGTTGAATTTGTCAAATCTTCTTTAGTGTTTTGAATTTGAAGCAGTTCTGAAAAGCGTTCATTTACTTTGGGAACAAAAATTATAGTAGCAAGTATTCCTATGGCGGTCAACCCAAAAACCAGATATAAGCTTCTATTTTTAAACATAAATACCAAATACCCTGAAACAATTACAAGGGCAATGATTGGTCCTTTTTTAATTAGAATAAGTAAGAACGCAAGGAAAATTATATTAATGGTGATCAGTATTAATATCTTCTTTAGCTCTAAACCTCTCTGTACTAAAAACAAAGAAAAGATCATCGATATCCCAATATGCATGCTGAGATAAATAGGGTGAATTTTAAGCCCTGGTATATCAGACCTAATGATATTGACAAAATGAATTATGACTTCTTCAAAGCTATATTGTAGACTAAAAATCGAGAAGGCTAATATGTTAAGCGCTAAGGTCGCGATGATAAAAAACCACATAAGAACATAGCGCCTGTCGAGAATATACTGCACACACCGCTTGCTCATGCATGCTATAATCAAAGGAAAAATCAAAAGTGAAGAAGCGGCAGCTATCTTACGAATACCGTACGATAAGTCTTCTGTATACAATAAGCTAAAGCAATACAGCACAAATAGCCCTGAGTTAAGTAGAAAATATTGCCATTTAAACTTTTCATTATCTACAAAAAAACTCACTATAGAAAGTAAAAGAACCACACCTATTAAAAAAGGTCTTATGCCACGAGGAATTATGGGCATGGCGAATAAGATAGCCATAGACCAAAAAATGAGCCTAGGTAAATAGTCTATTAAGCCTTTTTTTGAATCCATACATTGCTATCTATAAAGAGAGATGACGTGTAAATAATTAGTTTTGGTAAAATATAAAGCCCTATTAGAGTGCCAACAAAATAGGAGTAGCCATTGGTAAAATCTCCTCGTAGAAGAAATAAAAGGTGGACGGCAAAATAAAATGCTGTTGCACGCTTTAAAACATCGTTGCTCACTAGCCAAGTCATGAAGTACACAATTGTTACAGCCAAGGCAATTGCCATAATAACAACCCCAACAATTCCAAAATTCATATATCCTTCAGAAACAAGCGGGTTTGATAGGTTGGCAAAATAATAGTCATAATCCTCAATTAAATAGTTTCCAACAATGAGCCCAGAAGAGTCTGGCTTACCTGGCCATAGTCCTCTAGGGATAAAAAATAAAAACGCACTAAGTAGCTGCTCGCCCCAAAACAATCCTCGTTGCTCAACTATTTCTATAACAATCCCAATATTACAAAAGGCATCATAGTTAAGAGACATAAATCCCTTACTAAGCGAACCTTTATCGATAACATTTGTAAACAGACTAGGGTTTTGAATCATTTCTCCTAATCCATAATCTGAGTGTGTGATAATTTGCAGTAGGGGAAAAAACACAATCATTATTACAAAAAAGGTGAGGCTCATCTTAACGTTGCTATTCAGTATTCTTGGGAAGAATAAGAATATCAATAAAAAATAAATAGGCCCCAATGCGTTTCGCTTTTCTACAAGGGGATTTTTAAAAAAGAATAATGCTAGCAATAGCGCCATTAAAGTGACTGCCGCAATAAACCAGCCTTGCGTAGAAAGTTGTCTTCTATCAAATACCGTTTTAATTAAAACAATACCAGCAAGTGGAATTACAAACAGGATTTTTTTCAACACAAGTTGTACACCTGGCGAGTAGGTAGATGTTATATATTCTGGTCTAGCATATTCATCTAAAAGAAATGGAAAGCCGATGATCGCGATAAAAACAGAAATTATTATTATTATAAAACTTGTTCTTAATTCTTTTCCTTTACGTTTCTGCAAATTAACCTGTGATGATCTAGGCTTATTCTTAATATACCCCTTGAGAGCAACATAAAACAAGAAGAACACAATGTGGAAGATGGCAACTAAACCATTGGTTTTAAGAAATAGATCTTCTTTATATGGAAAAAAATGATCGAATTCACCATTTGCTAGTGGAGCAAGAACGCCTGCTTGAACTATGGGTGCCACTAAGAAAAAAAGATAGCTGAATACAATGTAAGTACTCAAAAAAGGACTGTATTTCTTCTCAATAAAAATATGGTAGTATGTTATAAATGTGAGAATTATTGCATTTCCAAAAAACGCGAACCACAATTCAATTGTTGCGTCAAATGTTGCAAACAAAATTAAGGTCGACAATAAATATATGAAGATGAAAATATTGCGTAGCAGCATAGAAACCCTATCGTTTATTCAATTGTTGATTTTCCTCGCTATTCGATGAAGCATCACCCCAATAATAATATGCTGCAATTATTACCATCAACAACTCAGTAAAGATAGTTGTAACGATAGTTCCTGTTAAGCCTAACTTGGGAACCAGCAAAAAACCTAATATAAGATTAAAGACTGTCGCACTTGTCAGTATCTTAAGCCGCTGGTGAAAAAGTTTTCTTGCCGGCGCGTACAGATTTGTGAAAAGTAAACTCAACCCTACAAATAATACTGAGATTCCCATCCACTTTAATAAATAATCATTCGCAGCTATAGCAGGATCAGCGTATAAAATGTTTAAGATGAAAGATCCAAAGAACACCAATATAAGCATTCCAATTGTACCTATAGTCAAAGTGCCTAGCGCTAGTTTCTTCATCATGCTGCGCTTTTCTTGATAAGGCTTTCTAGATAAATAAGGGTAAAAAGCCTGGCTAATAGGTATATACATTTTTCGTGCTGCCAGTATTAATTTATCGAATGCACTAAAAATCCCGACGACGCTATCACCCGCAAAAAGTCCTAAAACAACACCATTTGCAGCATATGTGAATTGAGATGAAAGATCAGAAATGAAAATTTGAAAGCTGTCGCGATAAAAACCGTTGGTATTTCTAAAATTAGGCCATTGCCATGAAACATACCTAAAACTTAGACCGAACATGATGACACCAGCAAATAGATAGCCAATAGAATTAAAAATTGGGACTAATATATAGTCTGATGGACTACTTATAAACAAAAACAGTAGAAGGGTGAACAGTATCTTAGAAACAGCATTTACAGCGGTCAAAATTCGCATACGTTCTATACCTTGAAAAAACCAATCACCCAGCATCGTTTGGCCAACAACCATTCCATAGCTTAGTAAATAAACTTCCCATTCCTTAGCAAATCTAGGGATGGTAAATACAAAGACACAAAGAGCTGCAAAGACCAATACCAGCAGAATTGCACGAGCCCAAAACACCTTGAAATATATCGTAGAATAGTCCTCGCGTTTAGATTTGAGAACTGATATTTCTCGAACTGCGGTAGTACTAAACCCAAAATCTGTTGCAGCGATGCAAAGTGCCATTAGATATTGGGCGAGCATAACAAGACCAAATCGCTCTAACTCGAGGGTTCTCTCTAAAAATGGAATTATTACAAACGGCAATACATAGTTTAAGCCCTGTAGTATCATCAAGGCGCTATAGTTTTTTGCTACCGTTTTTTGTTCATCATCAAGCCTTTTAAGATGCCTCTTCATAATTAGTTTCTCAATATTTTGGAAGAGGATTTCTTAGGAAGCTATTAATTCTCTGTAAGCATCCAGCACCTTATTCATTGCTCCTTCCTGTATAGAGATTTGATAATCAAAAACACTCAATATATTACTGCAATCCAAAACGCTGTATTCTGGTCTCTCCGCAAGGCTTGGAAATGTTTTTACTCGACTTATTTTCTTCTGCAACCCAGCTTTTTCTGATATCGCTTTCGCGAAAGCGTACCATGTCATACTACCTTTATTGCAAAAGTAATAGGTCCCGTATCTTTCTGGATCTGTATTTATTAAATGCCGTATAAAGTCTGCCACATCAATGGCGCTCGTAGGACAGCCCACTTGGGTATCCACTACCTTCATCTCTTCTTGGTCGTTCTCCATGACCCAACGGAAAAAATTTTTGCCGTGCGGCGCATACAGCCATGAAGTTCTCAAAATGTAATGTTTGACACCACTTGACACTATAGCTCTTTCTCCCAACCATTTACTGCGTCCATAAGTATTGATGGGATTTACAGGGTCATCAGGCTTGTAAGGTGTCTTTGAAGATCCATTGAAAACATAGTCTGTCGAGAAATGAATGAGTGTGGCGTCGATCTGCTTTGCCATAGAAGCAAGCATTCCTACCGCACTTGCATTTATTTTATAAGCTGTTTCAGGCTCAACCTCCGCTTGATCTACTGCGGTGTAAGCAGCACAATTAATGATGTAGTCCGGCTTGTATTGATAGAGTTTTTGTCTGACTGTTGAATAACATGTGATGTCAAGTTCTGATCGATTGAAGGCCACAAGATCACATCCCGTTAAGCCATGAACCATACTCGTGCCTAGCATACCGCGGGCACCTATAATCATTACTTTTTTCACATGAGCCTTTTAAGATACCTGTTGCGAGTATGACTTTAAAAACCTCCAAAGAACTGGAATAAAAGCTACAAGAACACCTAAGACAAATAATATGAGTGCCCATTTAAGCAAGGTATATTCCTTTTTGACCGTTCCCTGAACGGAATATTTCGATACAATATTTACTGTGTTTTCAGATGAATATTTATCTTCTCGCAAGTCTTCAAGGTCCTCCAACAATGATTGTTTGAGGTAAAATAAATTAGCCAAGTTATCGGAAGATCTTTGGTCTCCCACGAAAAGGTTCGTGTTACCACTTGAAGACTGATTTGTAGCAATCATCTTTTGATAGGAGGTAATCAATGAGTCTATTTCAGATAGTTGGTTTTTTTTTGAACTAATATTAAAATCTGTATTTTCTAGAAATGATAATCGTGCTGCCTTAATGCCAGAATTTTCTTTTACCTCTACAATTTTGGGGACCACCTTTTCCAAAATTGCCCTGCTTTCTGCTCTAGCAACAATCTCATAAAACTCATAATCAAACTCTCGTTTTGCTTCCTTAAAGCCTTCAAATGTAAAATTGTCCAGTGCCATGGTATCTGCAGATCTTGCAAGTTGATCATACTCTTCCAATAGCTCCGTATCATTGTATATAGGCTCTATCTCAAATGAACTGAGTTGTTCTGCTTCTTGAGTTGTGATTCCCAATTCCTTGGCAAGGCGGTCATGTTCCTCTTCAGATGCTAAAGCCCTATAATAATTAATATTTGATATAAGTTGAGATGCACTATTAAAATTAGGCTGCACTCGCAATTGTGCAGAATAGCTACCCTTGGATGCAGATTCCATATAATAACCTAAAACGATTCCCAAGACAACGAATGCGCCTATAAGAATGATGTTCTTTTGTAAAAAGATCAAGAAGAGAATAAATGCATGCCCTATCGCCTTAAAGAAATTCCCGATCGCTCTAAAAAATCCCTTAATTCCATCGCCTATCCAGACAAAAACAGGAACCAGGTCCACTTCCTGCTCCTCTCTATTTTGAGGGTCGTTTTGATTCATATCTACTTTTGTTAATGAAAACCCAAATATAACGTAACTAGGCGCGTTTTATTGACTTGCCTTTTCAGATTCCGTTTTGGGTAGGCTTTCCTTAAGGATCTGCTCCAGAATCTTTTCTGTAATCACATAAACGGGTTTGACACCGGTTAGACCCAAACCGCCGCTAGCAAGCGTATGGCCTGTTTTTAAAGGATTATCACTCGCATAGTACGCATATCTTACTCGCACCTTTTTGGAGATGCTACGGCGCACCTTAGAGGCTGCTTGAATGGCCTTTTGATAATGTGCACCTTCCATTTCAAGACCTATCACGCGCCAGCTTGAATTATAGAAATACTCCAGCACATCCTTGTTTTGTAATGATGTACCCAAAACTGTGACCATAGAACCAGAAACCACGTTAAGTCCTTCAGTGGCGAGATCCTTTTTGGAAAGTCGGTTTTTGAACGGATAATTATCTGCCGTTCCCTCAAATACGTGGGCATCTGGCACCATGATATCACCTTTCTCGCCTTCAAGTATTCCAGCCTTACCCATGATACTGACGCTTTTGATATTCATGTGTCTAGGGTTACTACCGTCGTTGTAAGGCTTTAGCAATTCGTCCAATGTTTCATAGGCCTGCTCACCAAAAGCGTAGTCCATAACGATAAGAACGGGCTTGTGGTTGTTATCGCTTTCGCGAAAGCGATCTTCACAAAAGCCTACGTGCTCAAAGGTTGTTTTTGCCGTGTCAAAAATCTGCACATCAATGTTGGTCCCACTTTGATCCTGAAGCTCCTGCATTCCATTTTGCAAGGCATATTTCTTAATGGCATCACGGTTCTTTTTACCGGCGGCCTCACTCAACGAGGCAAAAACCTCCATGCGCCCTTTTTTGCTTATCTGTGCCGCAAGTACCTTAGGTCCATAAACAGAATTCATAACCGAGTGCAAATTTGCACTGATGATGTGTAATGGACGGTCAAATAAATTGTTGTCTATCAAATGTTTCTTGATGCGCATGGCCCATCGATCACCATGGATATGGTGTCCCAATCGCTCCCGCAACACAGGAGAGAATGTAATAATGCGCTTTTGCTCATCCATGATCTCGTGTTTACCCAAAAGTCCTAGGTAATAAATCGTACTCAAAAACTGATTGGGGTTCTGGGGCGTGGCAAAGGAGCCGTACACCTGCATGACCTCATCAAAGGTTCTTCCCAGAATGTTTGCGGTATGAATTACCGCAACTTCCTTCTCTTCTTGGGTAAGTTCATCTTTAGCTACAGCATCTTCCAGGCACTTCCAGTCCCTTGTGGTACTGCCGTCGTCGTTGATAATCACACGCTTCATGATCTTGTGGGATTCTACCATCAAGAAGGTAAGGTGTGTCAGTATATCGTAGATCTCTGAGCGACCGCGAGTGATCTCGATATTCATCTGGTGTTTATCAATGCGATAGCAGTTGCGACGGCGCTTTTTTGGTATGATGGCCTTGAAATGCGAACTGCTATAGCCTTCATCACTGGTTAGGTTGATATAGGTACATTCTTCAATTCCCATGGGTAGCCTATCCATAACGTATAATAAACCGCTCAGCTCAATCTTGTCCTCTGCAATAGAACCATATATTTCTGGTCGTATCGTCAGCAAAGATTCTCTCAAGGACTCACCGCTCACGCCCATGGGCTTATAAAAACCACGGTTGAATAAGTGCCGCATGGTAATGTACATACGTTCAATAGCATTGGTGCTTTCTTGAGCTCTGGTTCTGGGTTCTACGTTAATAATGGGCATAAATGTAATTTCTTTACAAAGATAGAATTCTAACGGTGTTATTTGAAAGAATCATACGATGCTAGTAAAATAGCTAGGCAATCACTTTAAGCTTGCTAACATGGGATGAAATAACATAAGGTGGCCGCAGCTGGAGAGGCTCTCCATCGATTTGAGCTGGAAAACCATAAGGCACTTCAATTACAGTACTGTCTATAGTCTGTGCATGATTATTCCCTAGTAATAACGTAGAAATCATGATTCTGATTAACCCTAGACGTGAATTTGCATGCACTAACTCTAATTTACCACTATCTAATTTGGCTCCTGGCGTTAACGATAAGTCATAGCCCATGTATTTAGTGTTTGAGATCAGAACGCTGTAGGTCTTCGTAAAACGTTCAAGTAAACCTATCTTTTTTCTGCGAAAGGACAGAAAAGACAAAACACTATGTTTAAAATATGTGATAAAGCCTCGACTATTGTCTTTGTCGTATCTTTCTATAACATCTGCTGGATAGCCTAAAGCAAAGTTGGAAAAGAAATAAATACCGTTGACTGAACCACAATCTATTAGTTTGTATTTCGACTTTGAAATATTCTCATGTAGTCTAGGTAAGGAATGTTTAATATTTAAATGGGTCGCTAAGCCATTACCCGAGCCTCTAGGTAGGACAGCTAGGGAAACGGATGAATCAATCAAATGATTTGCAATTGTATTTATGGTACCGTCTCCACCACAAGCTACAATAATTTCCACCTTATTTTGAATACAGCTCTGGGTTAAATATTCAAGATTTTCTTTTGAAGAAGAATATTGTAGCTGGATTTCAAAATCCTGTTCGCTAAAAATAGATTTTACCTCTTCTATGGTTAGGACGTTTTCTTGTCTTCCAGATATGGGATTCACTAAAAACGCTATTCTAGTCACTTATTCTGGAGTTTTAAAATCCCACTCATCTGCATAAAGTCCGTAAACCTGACCTAGTTCATATTCTACCACATATTTTTCGTCCTTTCCTCCTTGAAAGTTGACGTGGTAAACATAGGATTTAATACCGTTTTCCTTAGCCATTTTCAAAACACCCTTAAATTTTGAAATTGAATTCCTTGAGAAAGTAATATACTTAAAATCCCTGTCCTTCATAAACGGGACTAAATTTAAATTCATGCTGGCAATAATGCTCTCTGATAGAATAGGTTCCACCCTATAAACTGATGCGAGTTCTGCATCCTCAACATTGAACACTTCCATTATCAACCTGCTCTTGTCTAAGAATTCTGTACTAAACCTCTTTATTTCCCTGGTTTTGTCGGTAACAAGTATTGCATCCTTATGAGTTTCAAACCAACTATTTATAGCTGTCATATCAAGCGGTGTATACTCACCAAAGAGTTTTTGTGAGTTAAAAATCTTAAGGGTAACTGGTGTCTCCCCTGAATAATTAGATAGCCTCTTCCAAGTGTCCCAATCATGAGCAGCCACAAAATGCCCATCGCTAGTTTTGATTATGTCAAGCTCAAATAAGCGAAATCCTGCTTGATAGCTCTTATTTAGGGCCTCTAAAGAATTTGTGTAAACCTTACCATCAATTTTACCTCCAGCATGTGCTATGAACCTATCTACTTGTTTACTATAAGTTGTGATTTCATCATCAGTATTTCTTTTTGCTTCTAGCTTTAAATTAGGTACCGCATATTTTTTTTCTATTGTAAAGTCATCCAAATATTCTAAGAAACCACCTTGTTCATAGGAAGCTATGTAAGCCTGGCGATTTTTAATATCAATTAATTTAAAAAGTCCTATCGCATTAAGTTCTTGTTCAAATTCTCCAAAAACCTCTCCTGCAGTATCATGAACAATAATAAAACTTCGAAATTTTGATTTTTTTATTTGTTTCAAGTAAGTCAAAAGTTCATTTCTAGCTTCATAATTTGCATAGGTGTCAAAGTTTTCCAGAGTATAACTACCCTTAGAATTAATTGAAATTACATTAACTCCACGTGAAAATCGATATGTGTTACCACCGTATTGATAGTAACTTGTTTCCTTGGAGTTGAAACCAGAGCTACGTATAACAAGAAATTGAAGTTTTTTGTCTAATTCTTCTTCATTGGAAGAAGGTTGTAAAAATTGAAACTTAGGAATCAACTCAGTGTTTTCAAAAACTACCCTATTTGCATCCTTTTTAAAAGAAACCAATCCATCTTGATCACTATAATAAGTGTGTATGGTATCATTAACATAAATGATGTTTATGGTATTTGGCTTTTTAACGGCAGTCTTTATATCTGCTATAGGTATATGCCTAGAGCTATAATATCTGAAGTATCTATCAACATTAATTTGGAAAAGTTTTTTAGAAGCTTTGGTTAAATCTGTTTGTGCAAAAATGAGATTTGAATCATTTTTGTATGCCACAGAAATTAAGGAGTCCATACGCACAACATTAAAGCCATCTTTCATAGTGATAGTGTTGAGTGATGCGATATTGACATCCCTGAGTTCTTTTTTATAATTGTATACGAATTGGTTTTTATTTCCTTGAATCAAATCGTCAAGAAAAACAGCGTCCGTTTCAATATCTGCCACATCCAAAACTATGTTGGGCATAGATACCTGCGACAGGTTTTTTGTTTCCATTTCATCAATAGGAGTAGTTGATAGAACAAATAAACCCCTGTCTTCTAAATCATCAATCACCTTATGTTTACCCATAAATTGATGATCAGGAACAATAATTACAGTTGTATTTTCAAGAAGGTTCTTTTCTTTCAATGTGGAGAATAAATTGCCAATGTAATAATCAACAGCAGCTACCATGAACTCTAATTCTGAGTTTTTTGGTGCTATCAAACTTTCCATTCGGCTGTCATAGATACCATCAGGGTAGTGAGTTGAAATAGTACTGGCAAACAGAGCAAATGGTCGTTCTTTCTCACTTAGAGCAATAGCTTCTTTTTCTATTTCATCAAATAAATCTTTGTCATGTATTCCCCAGGGAATTTTTTCATATTTAGTTTCAAAATCATCCTCTGATTTGACATTAAAACCTAGCGTCTCTAACATATCCTTCATACCAGAAAAGTCCTTGTTCGCAATTAGATACTGCATATCATAACCCGCTGTTTCAAGCACGTTACCTATGTTATTAATCTGTATTTTATTGCTTCCTTGAAATATATCATTGTACTTATTTCCAAAATAAGCCGGCATTCCTGTCAAGGCCATGTATGCCGATGCGCTAGTCCAACCTCCACCAGATGAAGGGAGCAGGTCATAATAATGATATTCCTTCTTGAGCTGATTGAGGTGAGGCGTTAAATCAGGCCGCTCATTAATAAATCCTTTTTCAAAAGATTCCAGTGACAAAAAAATGATGTTTCTCCCAGCAGAAGCACTAACATCTCGGTTAGTCAACAATTCCGCTTTTTGTAAAGGAAGTTTACTAATTGCTTTTGTTAAGGTATATGAGTTGCCACTTTTTAAAGAAATGGTTTCATACAAATTATAGAAAACATGAGAGTTAAGACTCAAAAGAATTGTACAAATGATCGATGTAGGCACACTAATCTTACTGGACAATTTTGATAAAATACTTGATAACCAGTATAATATAAATGTAATAATCACTAAAAAACAAACAGCCAATAGGAACTCTGGAAGAAATTCTTGGTAGATATTTGAAACAACACTCCATTTGAAGTGCTCGTAAAATTTATAATCGCCTATGTTATTAGTAAGATAGATCGAAACTACTTGAAGTGATATAAAAATTCCACCTAAGAGTGCACCTATCGACTTAAACATCTTGTTCTTTAAAATAGTTAACAAGCTTACAAACAATATGACCAATAAAATAATTTGAAAATATAGCATTTTGAAATTTTTAATCCTGCGAAAACATGAATTCAAAAATAGTGTCTAGAGTGCCAGTATTAATGCTTTTATTTAAATTCCGTCATTATTGAAACTAAACATTAAGAATTGACATCAATTCAAAACATTTCCTATAGGAAGTAAATGTTCTAATTAATCCTATTCTTCAGGGATTGATAATTTCTCAACATTCAAATAATGCAGGCTCTATCTAAACATTTCAAATAGTAATGAATATAAAATTCCTACTGAGCGTAAACTATAATAGGCAATGTTAAAATACCCATTTAAATTCAACATGGAATGCGGAAAACTTATCGTTAATTAATTACTTTTCCTGTTAGCAATCCAGCAATCTTCCTATCGTTGGATAGTCTCGGCAGTTTGTTTTGACCGCCTAATTTGCCGATGCTTTTCATATACTCCTTGAAAGCACCTGTTTTGAGTACTTGAATCTGTAGCGGTTGTAGCACTTTTCCTTTAATAAGGTCGTCGTAATAACTGTTTTGCTCACGCATTTCGCGGTCTAGCTGGGCGGCAAATGCTTTAAGTTGTGCTTTATCTGGTGCGGTGTCCATCTCGACAAACCACTCGTGAAATGGCAGCTCACCAGCTGGTGGATCCAGTTGTGGTGCTACCGTAAATTCATTAACGACTAAGTTTGTATGTGATATAGCAGCTTTCATCGCTTCTTCTACCTCTTTCCCTATCACATGCTCACCGCTGGCACTAATGTAATGCTTGATTCTTCCTGTTACCACTACCCGATACGGATCTGTTGAAGTAAAAGCTATGGTGTCACCTAGATCATACGCCCATAAGCCTGCGGTAGTTGATATGATCATCACATAATTGACACCAATTTCTACTTCACCAATTGTTAACCTTAGTGGGTTCTCGTCGTGGAATTGATCTGCTGGGATGAACTCGTAGAAAATTCCCGCATCCAGCAGTAGGAGCATTCCTTTTTCGGTTTGTTCGTCCTGATAGGCAAAAAACCCTTCGCTGGCTGGGAAGAGCTCGATACTATTTATAGGTCGTCCTATTAGAGAATCAAATTTTGCTTTATAGGGCTCAAAGTTGACGCCACCATAAATCAATAATTCTAGATTTGGGAAAACCTCGCCTACTTTCTTACCGGTTCTCGCCACGATACGTTCAAAATACATTTGCAACCAGCTGGGAATTCCAGAGATTACCGTCATGTTTTCCCTTAAGGTCTCGTCAATCACGGCCTCAACCTTTGTTTCCCAGTCCTCAATGCAGTTAGTTTCCCAGCTGGGCATGCGATTGCGTTGCAGGTAATCTGGTACAAAATGAGCGACGATACCGCTTAAGCGTCCCAGTTGTATTCCGTTTTTTTCTTCAAGTTCTGGGCTGCCTTGAAGAAAGATCATTTTTCCATCCACAAACCTCGAGTTGCCAGTCTCATGAATGTAACTCAAGATCGCATTGCGAGCGGCCTTTATGTGCTCTGGCATGGATTCCTTGGTCAGCGGTATGTATTTGGCACCGCTGGTAGTTCCAGAAGTTTTAGCAAAATAGAGTGGCTTGCCCGGCCATAAAACGTCTTCTTCTCCGGCCACTACTCGATCGACAAAGGGCTTCAGCTGCTCATAATCGCGTATGGGTACTTGATTAATGAAGTCTTGATGTGTTTTTATGTTGGAGAAAGAGTGCGCTTTCGCGAAAGCGGTATCTCCAGCCATTTTGAGCAAATCATGAAAAACCTTTTGCTGTGATTTGACTGGGTTGCTCGCCCATTTTTGGGTTTTTTTGTGGACAGTAGCCGCAAAAACCTTTGCTGCAATGGACTTAATGGACATTACTCGAAATTTATAAAGTTGATGGGATCCAGCGCATAGCCATCACTCCAAAGCTCAAAATGTAGATGCGGACCATTTGTGAGTTCGCCGGTATTGCCCACACTGGCAATGACCTCACCGGCCAGGACTTTATCGTTTTGGCTTTTAGTAAGAGTACCGCAATGTTTATAGACGGTGAGCAGTCCATAGGAATGCTCCAGCAAAATGGTGTAACCGGTTTCTGCGCTCCAGCCTGAGAAGATGACCGTTCCAGCTGCTGCGGCCTTGATAGGTGTATTGACCGCTGCGGTGACGTCAACACCGTAATGTTTTTCTTTTGGGTTGTAACCGTTTGAAATCTTACCCTTTAATGGATTAAAAAAGACAAAGTTGGTTCTGGCTTTTGCGCCTTCAATCAGGTTGTATTTATCCTCGCGAGCGACTTCTTCCCGTAGCAGGCTATCCTCTTTGCTAGGTGCAAAATCTGATAAGGATATGGTAGTTTCCACCTGTGCAATGCTGTCAATGCGAGCATATTCCTCGCTGGTGATATCACCACTCAACACCATTTTTATACGGCTGTATTGCTGCTCATTCAAGGCCAGCTTTGCTTTAAGGGAGTCTGTTTCTCTAAGCAGAGCGGTGGTTTCATTGCGCACCTCACTGCTGGAATAACCTGGAATAAATTCACGGATAGGTGTAAATGCAATAAAAAAGGTGGTAAGCCCTACTAGCAAAACGGCGCTTACTAAAGTTACCGTGAATACATTAAGCCTGGTAAGCTTAAGGCTAAAACGCTCTTCAAAGGTATCGTCATTAAGCACCACAAGCCTATAATGATTGCGCCACTTGCCTTTGTATTTCTTTTTAGGTTTTTCCATGAGTCTTTACAAATATAACAAACGCACCCATCGATAATGGATTGTTTAAGCGGTCCAATTATTGAATGTTAAGGGTAATGATTAGAAGTAGGTCGTTTTGTATCTTTGTAATCTATAAAAAATGGAAATTATGATAACTGGTTTTATTTTGGGAATGTTCGGCGTGTGGCAGGTAGTTCTTATCGTGCTGGTTTTGGTACTGCTTTTTGGCGGTAAAAAAATACCCGAATTGATGCGCGGTCTAGGCGGCGGTATCAAAGAATTCAAGGATGCCACTAAAGAAGATGAAAAAGAAGATTCTACTAAAGGAATCAATTCTAAGTAAAATTTCATCTCATAACAATATTTGAAAAGCCCTAGAAATAACTTTCTAGGGCTTTTTTACGTTGGAAACGATTCTAACAAGATGAGTTATTTTGAAAGGGTATATTCTATTAGGATATTTCTCTGCTCATCAACTAGAGACAAGCTTCCCTCAGAGCCATAAACATAAGTCCACCCAAAAGGCTCATTCACTAATCTGAAGATCTTTTCATTGATCCCAGTTTCTATTAAAATAAGTTTTTCAATTCTTCCATTCCTCTTCAAATAAACCTCATTATCAGACATGGTTACGAATGAAAATATGCCTGCACCAGTCGTTCCTTTAAATGATTGTCGCTTCCAATTATGTAATATATTTATTTCTGATAATTCCTTAAGCCTTTCTAGATTATTAAAAGACTTTATAAGTGAATCAACTATATAATCGCTCTCATGCTCTTTAAGTTTCTTCATTAAAGATGGATATTTTGATTCTTGACCAACTAAAGAATAATCGTAAAATGATAAGGAAATACTTTCAAGTTCATAGGCCGGATATTTGCCGCCAAAACTTTCTATAACACCACCTACTTCTCTACATTTTTCAATAATTGGCCAAAATGCAATTTGGGATTCGTTTACCCAATTGTGTGATAAATTTAGGATAGGGACCACATTATTCTGATCATAAGCTTGATTCCCATGAATCTCAAAAATTAGTGCGGTTCTTATCATATTACTTATGGAAAGACTATCGCTTTCATGGATATCATTCATAAACACAAGCATTTCTTGGTCTATTTTCTCTAATCTATTCCAATAATCATCAATTTGCTTTTCCGTTTTAAGGTTTTGGATTTCTTCCCTGTACTTTTCTACTGGAATTTGAGAAAAGCATAAAGAGAAGGAAATGAAAATTAGAAAAGCAAAAAGAATAAGTTTATTCATAATAACGCTTACTCTAGGTTCACAAAATCAATGCTCTTCAATATGGCATCCAGCTCAAAAAGATAGTTGCGCTGTTCTGCATTAGGAGCAGATACGTATCCTTCTATAATAAGCCAGTTCTCTTTGGATTCGTTGTATACGGCATAGTTCACAAAAGGACCCGCCATAAATTTATTTTTGACATACCAAGTTCCCTTAGTTTCAAAGGCAAACTTGCCATCGATCTGCGTTTCATTTACAAAAGGAGAAAACGCAGGCTCTGTTAGAAACGTCCCGTTATCTACTGGAATTTTTCTACTGCCTATAGAGTCTCTTACTCTAACAATATCCTGTGCTACTGTGCTGTCTCTGTTAATTTCATTTAAAGGAACTTCATAAATCATGATGTCCATGGTTCCTTCCGGTATCGGACGTCTAAGCCAAACAAAATCAGGATCTTCTCGTTTTGCTTCAAAATACGCTTGGGGTACAGTAATCACAATGCCAAATCGATCTTTAATACCGTCTGTATTTAGTTGCACTTGCTTTATAAGACGCTGTTTTTCCGCAATCTCGCTGTCATTAAAAATGTTGATGATATCGTCTGCATTGTCGCTTATAGCCGTAGCAATGGCTTGTGTGTTGGGTCCTCTAACGATAACGCCCAACTGAGGCATCGCATATTTATCCTTTCTTATCGCAACACCAGTACTGTCTGATTTTTGAATAAACAGGTAGTTACGGGATTTTTTAAGCATGCCGCTAAACGACTCTGGTTTTACCTGATTGAGCGTAAACATAGGCTCCTCACGTACAATACCATCAATAGGTCTCGCGAGAACTGCTCTTATGCTGTCGCCTATCTGACCGTCCCAATTATCACTGTCAATAACGACCAGTATATCGTTAAGTTTACCGGCACTGTCATTAATACGTACCGATTTCTCATTACAAGAAATCATGATTAAAGACAATAATAAATAGATATAATATTTCATGCTGTTACTTTAAGTTGAGAGTCATTCCAGGCTTAAGGGTTGATGTTTTGTCAGGGTTGAGCTTTTTGAGCTGCGCCACACTAACACCGTGCTTCTTACCTATTTCCCATAGACTATCACCACTTTTAACCTTGTACGTGCTGCTAGTCGATGCCGTTGTGGCGACCGAGCCACGTGTCATGATCTTAAGGCGCTGGCCTATTTTCAGATTATTGCTGCGTAAACCGTTCCATCTTTTGATTTGGCTCACGTTTACCCTATATTTATTGGCGATTTTACCCAAATAATCACCCTTTCGCACCGTGTAAGTAATGCTGGATTGAGGCACCAATAGATTAGGGTCTGGCTTTTCTGCTTTTTCAGATTCCGCTTTCGCGAAAGCGTACACTTTCTCCTCATTGCCCACAAACGAAGCGATTTGATCCTTAGGAAGTCTTAAATAATGCGGCTTTCCTTCAATCACTGGGATGATATCCAGTTTATAACTCGGGTTGTAATATTGAATCATTTCTGTATCCACATCCAAAGCCTGTGCAATGTGGTCAAAGTGAATCTTTTTCTTGACCAGCACTGTATCAGTTCCCATCATCAATCTGGATGGACGTTGTGGCTTGAATCCATGTTCTGCAGCATAGGTGTACAAGTACATCATCGCTTGAAACTGTGGCACGTAGTCTGCCGTTTCACGTGGTAAATAAGGTCTCAGGTTCCAATAGTTCTTGCGGCCACCGCTGCGTCGTATCGCCTTGTTGACATTTCCAGCACCGCTGTTATAGGCGGCAAGCGCCAGATCCCAATCCTCATAAATGTCATAGAGCTTGTTAAGATATTTACAGGCTGCAATGGTAGATTTCATAGGGTCCATACGCTCATCCACGTAAGAATCAACCTCAAGACCCATCAAGCGTCCCGTAGGCAACATGAACTGCCACAATCCTGTCGCTCCTACCCTACTTTTGATCTTAGGGTCCAGAGCGCTCTCTACAATCGCGAGATACTTCATTTCTAGAGGCACATCAAATCGATCCAGCTGTTCTTCAAACAGTGGAAAATAATAATCGCTCAAGGTCATGATGCGTTCTAGGTAAACACGATTATACTTGAGCTTTTTCTTGATAAGGTTCTCAAGTATAGGGTTGTAATCTATCTGGAACGGTGTGCCCTGATTGATACGCTGCAACCTAGCCTTAAGCGTGTCCGTTGACAATTCAACATCACTCAAATCCATGTCCTCAACCTCGTCTTCTCGGTCAAACATATATTCAAAACCATCGTGACTGTACAAGAGTTCTTGAAATCGCTGGTCATAGGTGTCAACCTCTGGGAACGTTGCCATTCCCAAGGTATCACTGGCTTTTACCGGTTGGATCTCAAGGTTACCTTCCAGTTGTTTTATTTGAATCGTGTCCTTGAGTACGGTTTCAACGGCCGGCTGTTGTGCGGTTGCCGCAAACATGGAACAGCCCAAAACGCATAGAGATACTTTTTTGATTCTATTCATGAAACTTGATTGATCAATGTTCCTGCCATTTTTACTCTTGGATGGCTTTAATTCCTGGTAAAGTTTTTCCTTCCAGCATTTCTAGCATCGCGCCGCCGCCGGTAGAGACATAACTTACCTTGTTTTCAAATCCAAATTGCTTTACGGCACTCACCGAATCACCACCACCTACGAGAGAAAACGCACCGTTTGCGGTAGCCTCTGCTACGGCATCTCCCAATGCGATCGTTCCATGAGAAAAAGGTTCCATTTCAAAAACACCTGCTGGACCATTCCACAAGATGGTCTTGCAGTTTTTAATTACTTCAGCAAATTGCTTTCTGGATTGCTCGCCTATGTCCAGTCCCATCCAACCGTCAGGAATGTTGTCGATAGGTGCCACATCGCGAGTGGCCTGCTCAGAAAAGGCATCTGCTGTAATAGAGTCAACCGGCAAGTGGATTTTTGTATTCAGCTCTTCGGCCTTTTTAAGAATTTCTAACGCTAGTTCCTGCTTGTCTTCTTCCACTAGCGAGTCGCCTATATTTCCACCTTTGGCCTTGATGAATGTATAAGCCATACCACCAGCAAGAATCAAGTGATCCACTTTTTCCAAGATGTTTTCAATTACCGTGATTTTAGAAGAGACCTTGGCACCACCTAAAATGGCAATTACTGGTTTTGTAGGTGTTTCAAGTACTTTATTAAGGCTATCAATCTCTTTGGACATGAGTTTACCGTAACATTTTTCTTCAAAAAACTGTGCTACAACGGTGGTCGATGCATGTGCTCTGTGAGCCGTTCCAAAAGCGTCGTTGATGTAAACATCACCTAATTGAGCAAGTTGTTTTGCAAATTCTTCATCACCGTCTGTTTCCTCTTTATGGAATCTTAGGTTTTCAATCATCAAAACCTCACCAGGATGTAGGTTTTTAGCTTTTTCCCTTACCGCTTCTCCAGTGCTTTCTTCAATAAATTGTACTTGTACACCTAAAATATCAGATGCCGTGTCCACAATATGTTTCAAGGAATATTTATCCTGAACCGTTCCATCCGGTCTTCCCAGGTGTGACATCAGAACTACAGATCCGCCATGTTCCAACACATGGATGATGGTGTCTTTTGCAGCCTGAATACGAGTGGTGTCAGTCACCTTTAAGTCCTCATTAAGAGGCACATTGAAATCCACTCTAATGAGTGCGGTTTTATTTTCGAAAGATATTTGATCTATTTTCATGTTTAAGTCGTTTTTATGCGTCTCACAAATATAACCGATATGGCTCAACCTGCTTTCCAGACTTCTATATTTGCATTATGCAGGAGCACGATATCATAGGACTGGAACATCTTAAAAAACACTTGCAGACCACTGTTGCAAACAACCGCATTGCACATGCGCAGCTGTTTGTGGGACCTTCTGGTAGTGGTGCGTTGCCATTAGCCCATTATTATGCTAATTTGATTTTATGTAAGCAAGGTGATCAAGTATGTGACAAAAGGGTGCACGATCTTTCACATCCAGACCTTCACTTTGCCTATCCAGTCGCCAGCACTTCAAAATCTTCTACAAAACCGGTTTCTGATGACTTTGCTTCGGAATGGCGGCAATTTTTACAATCCAATCCCTATGGAGCTATGGAGGATTGGTACCAATTGGCAGACATTGAGAAGAAATCCTGTGAGATTAGGGTGCATGAAGCCACTGACATAAGTCGTAAACTGAGTCTTAAATCCTATGAAGGTGGCGCCAAAGTCTGCATTATTTGGGGTGCAGAGTTCCTAAATACGGCCGCTTCCAATAAACTATTGAAGCTCATTGAAGAACCACCAGGTGGCACCGTTCTTATTTTATTGACTGAAAATGAGAATCTTATACTTAACACCATTAGGTCTCGCTGTCAGGTGTTGCACATTCCAAAACTATCTACTACCGCTATTGCGAAAGCTTTACAAAACGAAAAGCAGATTAGCGAAAATCAAGCCTATATTGCTGCTAGACAGTCCAATGGCAGCTACGGTCGCGCGCTAAAACTCGTTGAAAACGATAGTGAAGACGTGCTTTTTGAAGAGTGGTTTGTCCATTGGGTACGCACCGCATTTAGTGCCAAAGGGAAACCTAGCGCAATTACAGGTCTCATTGAATGGGCCGAAACGATTGCCGCGGTAAACCGAGAAACACAAAAGCGCTTTTTAAACTTTGCCCTAGAATTGTTCAGGCAAGCGATGTTGCTTAATTACCGTGCAGAGAGTGCTGTATATTTTGAAACCAAAACCGGATTTGATTTGTCAAAATTCGCTGCTTTTATTGACGGTCATAGACTAACCGAAATAAGCGAGAGTTTTGAAACGGCATTAATGCATATCGATAGAAAAGCTAATGCAAAAATTGTATTCACGGATTTGAGCATAGGTATGACTAAAATCCTACACAAAAAGGCCTAAAATCGACAAACGGTAACATTTGTGTCATTTTGCTATGTATTCATCTGTAAGGCAATAGATTTGCGGCAATTACTATATAGATGAATATATCTCACGCAGGACTGATCCTTATCTTGTTCTTTCTATTGATCACTTACATCATATCTGCATATGAGAAGATCAATGGCTGGAAATCTACTCAAGAGAATTTCAAGTTGATGTATGCTAAAACGCTAATAGGAAAAGCAATTATTCCCATCATCACGTTTATTATCGCGTTTGAAATAATTATTGTCACATTGGCCGCATTAGGAATATGGGATATTATTTATGCAGAGGATTTTGAAATTGCCAGAAGCACATTTTTAGGTTCTAGTATTCTTTGCTTGATATTTCTAATTGGCCTTAGAATGATTGATGATTACAAAGGCGCATCCAGAGTTGGGATTTACTTTCTTATTTCCATTTTTGGCCTATATTGGTTAGAATCGATAATATCTATCACTTGAAAGATCGCTATAAACGCCTTCAATTAAATTTGGCTTTAATATAAAGCGCTTGTCGAAGATTCTCGCTTCAGGCAGCAAATTGTACGCTGCAGCTCGAAAAACAGCTTTAAAGCGCTTTATTTTGATTTTTTGAAGACGTAAATCCTTGAAGAAGGCTCTGAAGAGAGTAAGCTCATGATATTTGAGCAGATTCCAATAAAAATCCCACATAGAAACGCCAGCGGTAGTCTTTTATATCGTGCCGAAAGTATGGACACGTAAAAACTATCGAACCACATAGGTCGCTTTTCTATAAGATTGAATTTTGATGAAGTAAAATTGGAAATCCCTTTTTCATTGAAATGATATAAGTGTCTGGGAACATCATATCCTGCCCAAAAGCTTTTAAAAATCTTTGCGTCCAGACTTTCATAGTTGGGCAATGCAATTATTAAAATGCCGTCATCGGTCAACATCGAGTAAAGATCTTCCAATAATTTTTGAGGATCTTTTACATGTTCCAGTACATGAAACATTTGGATGACCTGATAATGTTGTTTGTTACGAACCGGCAAATGGTCTAATAACCGCACTCCTTTTTGATAGGCAACTTTTCGAGCTAATTCACTTGGCTCATAGCCTTGAGCGTCTAGTCGTTCTTGAACTAGATACTTAACCAGCTCTCCATTTCCTGCACCTACATCGAGAATACGACCACCAGCATCAAATTTAGAAATGAGTTTAAATTTTGACTTGATGTTCAGTTTTCGCGCAAAGCGATATAAACTTGCAAATAATGAATTATTGGAATCATCATGGGATAAGTATTCTGAGGTGTCATAATACTTATCCAGATTTCTAGGTTGTGGCGTTGTGATTAACAAACCTTCTATGGAAGTTTTACTTATTTCAAACCTCTTTTGGGTTAAGAAATGATCACGCGTCTCTAAATATAAATCGGTTTTTTTAATCATTGTTTCACGTGAAACTATCGGCCCATGTGAACCAATAAAACTGAAATGTCATTAGGGTTTACGCCAGAAATTCTAGAGGCTTGAGAAATAGTTACGGGCTGAACCGCCTTCAACTTTTGGCGCGCCTCTATAGAAATAGACTGAATTTTGCTGAAATCAAAGTTCTCTGGAATCTTGATATCTTCTAGTCGATTCAATTTATCAGCGTTCTCTTTCTCTTTATTTATGTAACCAGAATATTTGACTTGTACTTCTACTTGTTCCAGAATATCCTCACTAAGATCATGCTCTTGAATATAATTCTCGACCTCATCAAATCTTCTCAAGTCATCCATGCCGATTTGTGGACGTGCAAACACCTTAAATAACTTGTCGTCTTGAGTCACGGTGGCCGAGTTTTTCTCTTCCAACAGTTCATTCATTTCAGGATAACTGTAGCTGGTATTTCTAAAAAACTGAATCATTTTTTCAGTTTCCTCTTTTTTGCGCTCTACTGTTCGTAGTCTATCTTCTCCTACGATTCCTAATTTGTAAGCAGATGGAGTCAGACGTAAATCAGCATTATCCTGACGCAAAAGCGTTCTATATTCTGCTCGCGAGGTAAACATTCTATAAGGCTCTTCCGTTCCTTTAGTAATCAAGTCATCAATAAGAACTCCGATATAGGCATCATCCCTACGTAAAATAAAAGCTTCCTCTTCCCTTATTTTACGTACCGCATTGATACCGGCCATCATTCCTTGAGAGGCAGCCTCTTCATAACCGGTAGTGCCATTGATCTGACCTGCGAAATACAGGTTCTCGATAATCTTGGTTTCCAGCGTGTGCTTTAATTGCGTAGGTGGGAAATAATCGTATTCTATAGCATACCCAGGACGGAAAAACTTCACTTTCTCAAAACCTACGACAGAACGTAAGGCTTTAAACTGGACATCTTCTGGCAACGACGTACTAAAGCCATTGACATATACCTCAACGGTATCCCAACCTTCTGGTTCAATAAACATTTGATGTCTATCCTTAGTTGCAAAACGGTCAATTTTATCTTCGATGGATGGACAATATCTAGGACCAACACTTTTGATTCTACCATTAAACATTGGACTGCGATCAAAACCTTCCCGCAACAAATCATGGACTAATGGACTCGTGTAGGTCATGTGGCAATCTCGCTGTCGCGAAAGTTTACTAGAACGGTCCGTATAACTAAATTTGGAAACCACATCATCACCAGGCTGAACGCTCATTTTTGAATAGTCCAACGACCTACCATCCACACGTGGCGGCGTTCCCGTTTTCATTCTACCCGATTCAAAACCTAAATCAATGAGCTGTTCTGTTATACCAGTACTGTTACGTTCTCCTGCTCTACCTCCACCAAACTGCTTTTCACCAATATGGATAAGCCCATTTAAAAAGGTGCCGTTTGTCAACACTACAGATTTAGCTCTTATCTCGATTCCCAAGGAAGATTTAACACCTACCACTTTACCTTTTTCGATAATCAATCCAGAAACCATCTCTTGATAAAAATCCAAGGTTGGGATAGCTTCCAATTCTTTGCGCCATTCCTCGGCAAATCTCATACGATCATTTTGGGTGCGTGGAGACCACATCGCTGGGCCCTTGGATTTATTAAGCATCTTAAATTGTATCGCACTGTTATCACTAACAATACCGCTTAGTCCGCCTAAAGCGTCAATTTCTCTAACGATTTGACCCTTTGCAATGCCGCCCATAGCGGGATTGCATGACATCTGCCCTATCGTTTGAAGATTCATGGTAACAAGTAGTGTAGTTGCACCCATATTAGCCGCAACGGCCGCAGCCTCGCTACCAGCGTGACCAGCACCCACAACAATTACATCATATTTATCTTGGAACATATCTATTGTTTCACGTGAAACATTTGTAATGCTTCATTTTCTAAGGCTCGCATTTTTGCTTTCTTTTCTACGGTGTCATCATCATAACCTATCATATGAAGCAGACCATGACACATTACTCTGCGCAACTCAGTATCAAAATCCTCCTCTAAATCATTAGCATTATCTTCTACTCTATCAACACTGATGTAAATTTCACCTTCAAGGACAGTATCTGTTCCATAATCAAACGTGATAATATCAGTATAGGTATCGTGGTTTAAGTGTTGCAGGTTGATGGAATGAACGTACTCATCATCACAAAAAACATACCCTAAAACATCAACAGTAGCATCATGAAAATCGGCAACTTTATTAAGCCATCGAACGTGATCCTGCTCATGTTTTAACTGGAACTCTTTCTGGTATGAAAAATCAATCATCTGTCTTAAAGTACTCCTTTACCTTACTGCGGTAATGTGGCTGCAAAGGTAATACCTGTCGGTTGAGAATCTCCTTATTATTAAAGTATCGCTGTATAAGCTCTTCATCTAGCTTTAAAGGATTTTCAAACTGATTGAAATTGGTTTGAGATTG